>NZ_KV794820.1:0-40219 GCF_001808885.1 Corynebacterium sp. HMSC074E01 | reverse complement strand
ACACACAGCAGAAACAGAAAGGACAGCGCCGACCACCTACACCGCCCCTGATGGAAGAACCCGTCAACCACAGCAACGTTGACGGGCACATCGGCGATCCTTCAGTTCAACACCACCCACAAACCACAACAAGGTACGCGGGAAACTAGGAGATCCCAGGCCACGGTTCACATGCCGCAAAACACAGCGGGAGCAGTGGGCCCTTTAGCCCTTAAAGAACGAAACCCGCCAACCAAAAGATTAACGGGACACCTGTGGTGCGTGACAACAAGTCAACCGTCCGATGAGCAACCGCAGCGAAACACTTTCAGGCCAGCACTCGAAAGGCATCAACCTGGAGCGACGTCGGCCGAATCCTCTGCCGCCCGCTACCCCGCCTTTCCGCACAGTCTGCGTATAACAAATACGCCCTCGCGGGCTGTGCGGCTGGCGAATGGGAGGGACGTGCGCCGCTAAAAGCTAGGCATCCACCGGCGGGCCTCCCGGAGTCAGCTCAAGGATGCCTGCACCCACAAGATAGGTTGCTAAATCATTCAAGTCAGCTTCGTCTCCGTTGTCGTCATAGCCATCCATGACGTACTCGATGACCGCGCTACCGTCCTCAAGCACTTCCGCAATCACGTACTCCTCTGCCTCACCAAAGGCGGCAATCTGAGAACCGCGGGCCGAAGTGAAGTCCTCAACGGAATCGCTCAGCCCAACGCTTTCTGTATCGCGAATCGCGTCCGCGTTCTCTGTGTACTGAGCCACGAACTCCCTGTCCGGGCCATAGATACAAGAGATCGTCGGAACCCACTGTACATCCAGGCTCAGAAAGTCCGACTGCCCAAAGAAAGACGTGTCCTCATAGCACTCGTCCGAAAGCTCAATAAGCGGCGCGGGTACCGGAGCAGCTTCCTCAGAGGCGCGGATCCTGTCGACATCATCAGCGTCGTACGTGCTGTTCCAATACGCGTCGTCGGAAGCCGCGACGTCTCGTGGTGCCTCGTCGAAATCGGCCGCGACATCCTTGAAGAAGGAAACTGCAGCAACGACTGCGACGGCTGCGATAATAGCGAGTACAAGGACTACTGCTAGTACAATCCACAGCACCTTCTTCGAGCTTGACTTCTTTTCCGGCGGCTGCGGCATTGCTGGTCCGCTGGCGTTAGGCCCTTGATTCTGATTGTTAAATCCGGGCGGTACTTGGTTGTGCGCTGGTTGCCCTTGCTGTGGGTTCTGGCCAAATCCACCGGGCGGTTGTTGCGGGTTAGCGAAAGGGTTCGTCATGCCCATCAATCTAACAGAGAACCACGTCACAATATCCTGAAAAATGCAGGACGCGAGGCCCGTTCCCCGTCCTAGCTTTTCGGTCTGGCGGCGCTGCGCATTAGACTGCCAACCGATGAGTACTTTCGCCGATCTCGGCCTCCCCCGCGATGTTGTCCGTGTTCTAGATAAGCAGGGCATCACGACCCCCTTCCCTATCCAAGAAGCTGCGATTCCCGACGCCCTCTCCGGCAAGGACGTCCTCGGCCGCGGCCCCACCGGTTCGGGGAAGACCTTTACGTTCGGTCTTCCTATGTTGTCCCGGCTGGCAGAATCCGGAGTTTCCCGCCCAGCGCGCCCACGTGGGCTGGTTCTGGCGCCAACACGTGAGCTGGCGACCCAGATCCAGCAGCGCCTGGAAGAACCGGCAGCTGCCCTCGGCCTGCGTGTGCTTGCGGTGGTCGGAGGCGTCAACATCAACAACCACATTCGCTCACTTGCGCGCCCAGTCGACCTGCTCGTTGCAACACCGGGGCGCGCACAGGATCTTATCGACCAGGGCAAGCTCTTCTTCGACCACGTCACCATCACTGCCCTCGACGAGGCCGACCAGATGGCGGATATGGGATTCCTTCCCCAGGTGCGCAAACTGCTCAAGCTCACCCCTGAAGAAGGCCAGCGTTTGCTCTTCTCCGCCACTCTCGACGGTGAGGTGAACAAGCTGGTCGAGCAGTTCATGCACGAGCCCGTAACTCACTCCACCGCACCCGTCGAGGCCGCCGTGGACACGATGGAACACCATCTGATTTTCATCGGCACCCGTGAGGCGCGCAACGACGTCATCCTGCGCCTGGGTGCCCGCAAAGGCAAGACCATCATGTTCATGCGCACTAAGCACGGCGTCGACAGGCAGGCCAAGAAGCTCCGCAGAGTCGGAATCAATGCGCTGCCTCTCCACGGCGATAAGGGCCAGGGTTCGCGGACGAAGGCTATAGAAGGCTTCGCCGACGGCAGCGTTCCGGTGCTCGTCGCCACCGACATCGCCGCGCGTGGAATCGACATCGCGGACGTTTCCCTCGTCGTCCACGTTGACCCGCCCGCGGAACACAAGGCCTACCTGCACCGTTCCGGCCGCACGGCCCGCGGTGGAGATTCAGGCACCGTGGTCACGCTCGTCACTGATGAACAGCGCAACGAAGTGGCCAAACTCATTGCGAAAGCCGGGGTCAAACACACCGACCTCGACATCAGCGACCGCGCCAACCCCGCCAGCAGTCCTGAGCTTGCCCAGATGACCGGTGCACGCAAGCCAAAGGGTGAACCGCTCGGGCCACCACACCAGCAACAGCCTTCGCGTCAACGAGCAGGTAACCAAGGCCAGCGCCGCCGTAACCCGCGCCGCCGACGGGGCAACGCAGGTCAACGATGATTCTGCAGCCCACAGACTGGCAAGCTCAGATGCGCAAGCATGAAGAGTCAGCAGATGAGTTCCTCGCGCGCTATCGCCACCCAGGCTCCTACCACCCTGTCTACGACTTCCTCTTCGAGTACTACCCTGTTCGCCCTTCGCATCTCCGTCGTTGGCACCCAGGGGTAGGCATCACTCTGGCAGGGGACGCTCCACACGGCGACTGGCGCTACTACCACCGCACTGCTGAGGGAATCACGGTAGACGCCGAGGCCTTCCTCGAGCGCCGCGGCGGTACCGTGCGCTACATCCTGGACTTGTTGGAGAAGACCACACGTAACCCCACCCAGTTTGATTGTTTTGGACTGCATGAATGGGCCATGGTGTACCACACCGATTCTCCCCGACATGATCTGCCGTTGCGGTTAGGGGCGGAGGGGACGAATGAGGTCGTCGACAAGCACCGCATTAAATGCACGCACTACGATGCCTTCCGTTTCTTTACGGAGCCCGCGCGGCCGCTCAATCTCACGGTGCTGAATCGCGAAGACCAGCCGGAAAACGACCAAGCAGGGTGCGTCCATGTGAACATGGATCTCTATAAGTGGGCGTGGAAATTGGGGCCGTTGGTGCCGGGTGAGCTGTTTCTTGACACCTTCCGGCTGGCCGTCGCCGCACGCACGCTCGATATGGAGGCCTCTCCTTATGATTGTCGCGAATGGGGCTTTGGTGTCGTACCTATCGAAACGTCCGAGGGAAAGTCGGAGTATGTACGGCGCCAACGCGCGCTTGCCGACGCCTCCGAGCCACTCCGTGCGCGGCTTGTCTCCCAAATTCGGGCTACGCTAGCCGCTACAATGAGGAACCATTGATGTGACCCGTCGGGACGCATTGCGCGGCCCCGAGACCTCAGCGCGGAAGGAAAAAGATGGCCCGGCACTCGGATGGTAAGAATAACTACGCATTTGCACCGTGGGTCATCATCGTGGCCATCCTGGCGGTGTTAGCCTTGGCCATCGGCGGTTTCTTCCTTTTCCGGGAGGGGGACTCCTCAAACACTGAGACAGTGGCTGCAGACACAACCTCCGCGACTTCTGCTGAGGAGACCCCCACCAGCACTGAGGCCAAGTCTTCGGAATCAGAGCTGCCTTCTTCGACCACGCCCACCTCGGAGAACAAGGCCCCTGAAGATGTCGCGCCGAATACGCTGTTCCTCCTCGATACTTCCGACAACCTTGCGCCGTACTTCGATACGGTGACTCAGGGCGTGGCGGAGGCGGCGTCGGCCGTCGGCGCGAAGGGAAGCCAGGTGGCTCTCTGGAACTATTCCTCCCCCATTTCCGCGACTGCCACCGTGGGCTTCCGTCAAAATGTTGCTTATGGCGACGCCGAGAACGTCGCCTTTGCCGTGGGGCAGTTCGGCACCGGTGGTGTTCCACAGACACGCAGCGCCGTCGTAGCGGCACTCGATAACGCCACGGATCAAACAGCTGGAAGCGGAGAGAACACTCGCGTCGTGCTGATTACCACGGGAACCCAACAAGATATGGATGACGCAAGCTTTGCGGAGGCGGCCAAAAACGCTCGTGGTGAGGGCGTTAGTTTGACCGTGGTGCATATTGGTGATGCCGAGAAGGACGTGGAACTGGAGAAACTCGCCGATGTTTACTCCACTGTCTCGAATCCCTCCGATGCCCAAGAAAGCATCACGAGCGCCGCTGGGGCGTAATATGCGCAACCGGCGGTGTACGGTCACCTAAAACCAGGGCTGCACAGCAAAACGCCGCCACATCCTCTACGGCACTGACGTGAGCTGCAGTGCGCTGGAGGAGCAGCGGCGGTTGCCTGCGGCAGAGTTTTAGGAGGTCTTGCGCTTGCGGCGAGCGGCTAGCTCGTCGAGGCCAATGACAACGTCGATGTCTTCTTCCTCCACAACACGCTCGGCTGGGAAGGAAGTAATCGTGCCAGAGAGTTCCTTGAGAATACCCGGCACGGCGATTCCGAACACGCCCTGGCCGCCGGCCAGCAGGTCAATAACTTCGTCGTTAGAGCGGCACTCGTAGACCGTGGTGCCGTCCGATACCAAGGTGAGCTCAGCAAGATCATTGACGCCGCGGTCGCGCAGAGATTCCACGGCGAGGCGGATGTTCTGGAGGGAGATTCCGGTATCCAGAAGGCGCTTGACAATCTTCAGGACCAGTACGTCCTTAAAAGAGTACAAGCGCTGGGAACCAGAGCCACGGGCGGTACGGATCGAGGGCTTGACCAAGTCGGTACGCGCCCAGTAGTCCAGCTGGCGATAGGTGATTCCAGCCACCTGACAAGCGATGGGAACGCGGTAGCCCAGTTCCTCATCAGGTCCTACATCGAAGAGGGATTCCTGAACGTAGGTGTTGGCTGCGACATCGTCGAGCGGCATGGCGCTGGACTCAGAACGATCATTCTTACTGCTCACGTAATTACTCCAGTGATACTTGAGGGGAGTTCTGTTTTTCTATTAAAGGGCACGTCTGCGACGGCGTCAAGAGTCGTCCGGCGTGAACCTCTAGTAGAACTTTAGACTTTTTGATTCACTTTGTCATCATTAGTCACACGCGTGTCATTAAAAATTATCACTGGCAGCACAAAAACGCGGCGCCCGCAAGGCGCCGCTGTGTCCATCAAGGCCGGTTTAGGGCATAAGTGCGATATTGAACCACGGGGAACTTAGGCTCCTCGCAGTGATGGAGTTAGTCTTCGCCTTCCTCTCCACCGAGCAAGTCCTCCTCCGATATGCCAGAATCACGCATCATCTGCTCGAAGTCATCATCGTCCTGCGAATTCTGCTGAGCGGCTCGCTCTTGAAAATCACGCATGCGCTTTTCTGGAAAGGTCTCCGGGGATTCCGCCTCGCGCTCTAGGCCGTAATACTCTTTGAGGTCCTCGTCGCTAATGTAGATGGCCACCTCGTCGAGCACGTCTTTTTCAAAATGGATGGGCAGCCCATAGTGGTCTGCCAAGACGAGTGCATCGGACAAACGGGCATCGTGCTCTTCGCCGGTTCCGTCCACGAGATCAACCATGAAAACGCCCTTGCGATACTCGGAGACGCAGATGTGCTCAATGCCGTCGAGCTGGTCCGCGAAGGCGATGAGCAGCTCGTAGGTGCTTGGCCGCGCGTTGAAATGCCGCTCGAGGACTTGCAGCACGCGCGCCCCATCAATCGGTGAGACCCACACTGGCACGTGGCGGTCCGCCTCTTCCCAGTAGAAAAGAGCACACAGATTGTTCTCGGGACCGACGGGATGGATTCCTAGAAATTTCAGTACTTCAGTAGTCATGGGACCCACTTTTACACACTTTTCTTACACATGAACTAGGCGGCGTAGAGATACTCGGAAAGGCACGAGAAGTCGTCGCGAAGCTTGGGCGCATGCCATTCCATCGCGGGTCCAGGAATCAATGCCCTAGAAAGACTTAAGGTCGGAATTCGTCGCGAAGCTCGGTTTTGACCAACGTCCCGTGAAGCGATAAAACCAGGGCCGCCATCTGCTGGGACAGCTCTTCGGCCTGTTGCGGGGCAGTATCAGACTTCGAATGCGCAACCGGAGTTGCCACCTGCGAAATCATGTCCGCCTGGCGGCGGGCAGCATTGCGCAGCGATTTCAACTGCCGCGCCTCGAGCCCAAAGGACTCCAGCGCGACGGCCGCGGAAACGATGGACACATCATCCGTGTCAAAGAAGCCCGCCGGATCCGGCTTGATCAGGCCCACCGAGACCAGTTTCGCGATGTTTTCCTGCGTGGTTCCGGCTTGGTCGGCCACGTCGGCGTCGGTAAGCCTGGTGACCACCGGGGCACGTAGCTGCTCAGCGCTGATGAGGGCCTCAGCCTGGGAGGAAACAATAGCCGTCACCTGCCCCGAGTCCATTGCATCCAGCTGTTCCCGAATGACCTTGAGCGGGGTGTAGTGATCACGCTGCGCGGTCAGAATGTAGCGCAGGCGGTCCAAGTCCTTTTGGTAATAGCGACGGTAGCCCTTTGCGGTGCGCTCCGGAGTAATCAGCCCCTCGGATTCCAAGAAGCGAATCTTCGACACCGTCACGTCCGGGAATTGCTTCTGAACGTGCTTCAGCGTTACGCCAATGGACATAGGCTTCTGCTTAGCAGGCTTGGTCTTCTTGGCCACGGAAGACGCTGCTGCGGCAGCGGCGGTGGACTTCTGCGCACTCACGATAGGACTACTACTGCTTTCTACACGGTTTCACTTGGACACAGCGGGAACGTGGATAGGGAGCGAGATAAACCTACTCCCCTCGTCCCCAACTAGTTCCTACTAACTAGAACTATTTTATTTAGGGGCAATAAATACCAGGCGGAACTTACCGATCTGGATTTCATCGCCTACTTCCAGCACCTGCGCGTTGCGCGGCTCACGGTTGACGTAGGTGCCGTTGAGCGATCCGACATCGACAACCTCAAATTGGCCATCTTTGGCGCGGAACTCGGCATGGCGGCGGGACACCGTGACATCATCAAGGAAAATATCTGCTTCTGGGTGGCGTCCAGCGGTGGTGGTCGGCTGATCCAGCAGGAAGCGTGCGCCAGCGTTAGGGCCACGCTTTACGACGAGCAACGCCTGGCCCTCTGCCAGGTTCTCAGCGCCGGCAACGGAGGCGTCAGAACCCGCCGCGGTGCCGTTTTCCATCTCCTTGAGAAGATCAGCGCGGAAGACAGAAGTAGTCTCTGCCTGCGGTTCCGGCGTTCCGGTATTCTCGCTCATTTTTACCTCCGAAGGGTCGGATCGATGTTGACTCATTCCATATTAGCGACTCCGCTGTCCGCGCGAGTCACCTCTGGCGCATTTACATTAGCGGAAAATGTTTCCTATGCCCTTGAGCACGGAGTTTCCGCCCCCAGATAGTGGGTTATCAGAGACCATATAAGTCCACGTGGCGCTCGGTCGGGACAGCCCATGATCCTCTAGGTGGGCACCCTCAGAATCAATAAGCACAGTCTTAAAAGTATCAAGAGCATCATCAACTGCCCGCTGCGCCAAGTCCTTGAATTCACGCACCGCGATGCGGTGGTACTCGTCGATAGGCGTTTCGCGAGCGATGGCGCGCAAGTGGATAGATTCACGAACGTCATCCATCAGCTCCAGGTGGTCGGCCCACGCCAAATCTAGGTGATACAGCATAATCTCGCGGGCAGCCCGCTCACGAGCCGACGCAGGAATATCAGCCAGCTCAGCGGCACGTTCGGGCGCCCGCTCAGCCAACTCCTGCCAGGCTTGATCGGTATCGAGCAGCTTGGCACGGCGTTCATCGATGATGATGCGCTGATCCGCGAGCAGCTGGTTGTATTTCCATGTCTGTGCATGAATCTCCAGCAGTTGGCCCTCGGTCACGCGCTGGCAGTGCGCGATGAAATCACGAACCCGCTTGGAGTCAATAAGCCCGTTGGCATCAGGTCGCGCGGACAAGGATTCATCTTCCCCACCCTGTTTGACCACGTCATCCTCCAAGGAGACAAAGAAGAGAGACTTCCCGGGATCTCCTTGGCGGCCTGCACGCCCGCGCAACTGGTTATCCAAACGAGAGGAGCGGTGGCGTGACGTGCCGAGCACTGCCAATCCGCCCTTCTCAACAACGGCTTCACGGTCTGACTCATCCGCGCCGCCAAGCTTGATATCGGTGCCGCGGCCCGCCATCTGGGTGGACACGGTCACTCGCCCCACGTCACCTGCTTCCGCGACGATGCGCGCCTCGTCCTCATCATTCTTTGCGTTAAGGACGTTGACCGTAATCCCCCGTGCCCGGAGGGCTTCGGCGAGGTCTTCTGATTCAGCAACGTCGTGGGTACCCACGAGCACCGGCTGTCCAGTTCTATTAATTGCCACGATTTCATTGACGACGGCACGGGATTTTTCATCCACGGAGGCATAAATGCGGTCAGGTTCGTCGAAGCGCTGCAGTTCCTTGTTACGGTCGATGACGGAGACGTGCAGGTCATAAAACTGACGCAGTTGGTCTGTTGCCTCCACTGCGGTACCGGTCATGCCGCACACCAGCGGATAGCGCCGCATGAGCTCCTGGAGCGTAATGGTGTCGAGGATGCGCCCGCCTTCCGATACCTCCAAGCCTTCCTTGGCCTCCACCGCCGCTTGAAGGCCATCCGGCCAGCGCTGCAGTTCGGCGACGCGGCCGCGGGAGGCGTCGATAAGCTGCAGCTTTCCTTCCGTGATGATGTAGTGAATATCGCGGATAAGCAATGCCTTAGCGTGCAGCGCCAAGTTGACTTTAACTAGCACGGAGCCGATGTTCTCCTCCGAGTAGAGAGAGTCGAGGCCCAATTCGCGCTCCACGCGTGCCGCGCCCTCATCGGTGAGCGCGACCGTGCGCCCATCCTCCGCGATAACGTAGTCCTGTTCCTCGCGCAGCCGGGTGACCACGTTGGTGATGTGGCCCGTAGATTCCTCACCGGGGCGATTTCCGGCGAGGACGAGTGGGACGAGGGCTTCGTCGACAAGCACAGAATCCGCTTCATCCACCAACGCCACATCCGCGCGCGCTTGCACCGTCTGCTCGCGGGACGTGATCTGGTTATCCCGTAGCACGTCGAAACCGAGCTCATTGACTGGCGCATAGATGATGTCGGATAGGTAGGCCGCGCGGCGTTCTTCCGCGCCGAGCTTCTCCGTTACCGAGGCCACCGTGAGTCCAAAGAATTCCACGAGCGGGCGCATCCATTCGGCATCACGCGCTGCTAGATAATTGTTGACTGTCACCAGGTGCACGCGCTTACCGGTGAGCGCGAAACCAGTCGCGGCCATGGCGCCCACCAGCGTCTTTCCCTCGCCGGTGGCCATCTGGATAACGTCACCTTCAAGAAGTCGCAGCACAGCTTGGGATTGGACTGTAAAAGGACGCATGCCAAGCTTGCGTTCACTGGCCACGGCCAGGGCTGCGAGGAAGCGGGACTTATCCGCGATCTTGCCGTCCTTCACGCACTCCCGTGCGGTGGCGGCAACCTCTGCATCCGACAGGTTCGCGATATCCTCCACCGCGGAATCTGCGGCCGTTACAACGGCTTTCGACTTCTTATTGTTGCGTTCGGACTGCGCGCCCATTGCCTTCCAGAACCAATCGAATGCGCCCATGAGCACTCCTCCATCCTTGTGCGTCATACAGGTCTTCTATCGACTCTAGTCAACCCCGGTTCGCAGGCGTGCGTTCGCCCTTATATCCTTATGGTCATGCAATCCGTGAACGTGTCGCTCCCCTCCAGCACCGGTACCACGATGGCCGGAACCATCGACTTCCCTGACTCCCCTCCGCAAGCCTTCGCCATCTTTGCGCACTGCTTTGCCGGTTCGCGCCATACCCCGGGCGCTGCCCGCGTGAGCAAGCAGCTGACTAACTTTGGCATCGCTACCCTGCGCTTCGATTTTCCTGGCCTAGGCCAATCCGAAGGAAATTTCGCGGACACATGTTTCAGCCAAAATGTTGCTGATATCCAGGCCGCCGCCGACTGGCTGGTCAAGAATTATTCCGCGCCGCAGCTGCTCATGGGCCACTCGCTGGGCGGCGCGGCCGCTCTCGCAGCAGCCAATGACATTCGTTCCCTCAAGGCCGTCGCCACCATTGGCGCCCCTTTCGATCCCGCGCACTCTGTGCTGCACTACGCCGACAAGATTGGCCAGGTCGATGCCAATGGCGAGGTAGAGGTCACCTTGGGTGGCCGCGCGCTGACTATTTCGCGCCTTTTCCTCGAAGACCTTGCTGATACCAACCCAGAGGCATACCTTCCGCGTCTGCGTAAGCCTCTCATGGTGCTGCACTCCCCAATTGATCAGACCGTTGGCATCGATAACGCCCAGAACATCTTCCGCACTACGCGCTACCCCAAGTCTCTCGTCGCTTTGGACAAGGCTGATCACCTCTTGACTAAACAAGGCGCGGCAGCCCGCGCGGCCGATCTCATTGGCGCGTGGGCGGAGCAGTTCGTTGTCCCGGAAAACCTTCCCGCAACGGTCGCTGAAGATTCCGCAGTAGCCATCCCAGCAGTAGGAACCAGGATGGGCGTCGTCGTGCGCCACAATGACCGCTCTGTGAGCGCTGACCGCACGAAGAAGAACGGCGGTAAAGGCCAAGGATTTACCGCTGAGGGCCTCCTCATGTCCGCATTGGTTACGGCAAGCACCCAGGCCGTCATGGCGGCGGGCAAGGCGCACAAAATTGACGCGAAGGCTCTCGAGTCGGTGTCCGTCAGCGTTACCCAAGAGTCTGAGACTCGCTTTACGCGAACGGTGACGCTCCCGGCCTCCCTCACTGCGGACCAACAACGCGCGCTTGGCGACGCCGCCGCAGCCTCCACCATCGATCCCCTCCTGGCCGTGGATGTCACCACCACCGTGAGAATCACTGCGGGATAGACCACCCATGATCGTTCTCAACCCCCTTGACCCCGCCGCCCGCTGCCCATGCGGAACTGGTTTGACGTTTGGCGAGTGCTGCTCGCGCTACCACGCGGGCACGCCTGCTCCCTCAGCGGAGGCATTGATGCGCTCACGTTTCAGTGCTTTCGTCACCGGCGACGAGGACTATTTGTTGCGCACTTGGGACCCCGAAACTCGACCCGAACGTCTGGATCTTGCCGAGACCGGCATTCGCTTTTATCGCCTCGACATTATCGACACCGTCGCGGGCGGCCCCTTGGACCAGACCGGCATCGTGGAATTCGAGGCCTTCTATAAGGGCGCTGCCAAGGGCTCTCAGCGGGAACGCTCCTCTTTCCGCCGCCAAGGCGGGAAATGGGTCTATTCCACCGGCGAGCTTTAGCTGCCTCTAAAACAAAGGGTGAACAGGGATTTTGTCGAAGCGAATACTACTGGTGTAATCTGTAGCAGTTGCACCAAACGGTGCGACGGCGGACTATGGCGCAGTTTGGTAGCGCACTACACTGGGGGTGTAGGGGTCGCAGGTTCAAATCCTGTTAGTCCGACAGCATTCAGGCTGGTCAGAGCGCTTCTGGCCAGCCTTTTCTCACGTTCGCCATTCGCGGTCTCAGGCGGGCTAGCGGGCTAGCCCACCGTACTTCAGAACTTCAGAGTGCCTAGTGCGTCGTCGCCAAACAGCGCGCCTCCTCCGACTCCGGCGGGCCTTCTCCTCCTCCGGCCACACAATATGCACCTAGAAAATACGCATATCTCACCCACCACAAAGTAACTCCAGACGGAAGAATAAAGAAGAAAAATCTCCTCTTCCCCTTAAGGAAGTGGAGATTAACCGTGATGAAGATTAAGGCCAACTAGGAACGCGGCACGGCCACGAAAGTCAATCTAGTTTGCCATACCGCTGAGGCTTCGCATGATGCCGCCAAATTCGATATCCATATACTGAGTGAGGACCTCAAAAATAAAGTCTGAGTCATAACCACGCAATGGCCCCTTCGTGCTCAGCATGGAGAGACCGTGAGCGCCCGCCCATACCGAAATGACAAGGGTAAAAAGTACCCACGGGGTGCGAGGCCCATCAACCTCGTCGATGACCTCGCGTACAAGAGACATAATGAAGCCAAAGGCTCGTCCAAATTCGCTAAAGTCGCGCTTGAGCTCGACCGCCTTGTTTGCATTCGGAAGGAAGTCATCTTCGAATGACATGGGAACAATTGGCCCAGATGCGATCTTGATCAGCGCATCGAATCCTTGAGGGTCATACAGGGCGTGCGAAACATACCCATAACCAGTGGCCTTGATCTTAGATATGGAACTGGAGCCTTCCGGCAGAGCAGCGACCTGACGGTAGATGAACTCATAGTTGATCTTGTCCAGGTAGCGCTCAAGGTAGCTTGCCAGCTCCTGATCACTTTCAATAAGGTGTTCAGCCTCTTGAACTCTCAGACCTGCGCGCTTTGCAGCCCCGCCAATGTGCAGCCCGGTTACACCACGATCCAGAACTTCCTCGACAGCACCCCGAAGTAGCGCTGAACGCTGCTCTTCTTCTGTCGCGCGTGGAAGATCCTTAGCCTTTGTCAAAAGCACTTCCGGCTGCTTGCCCACCAAGCCATAAGGAATGGCGCGTTCAATTCGCTCACCCCTAAAGAACGGGTAAAGCCCAACGCTGAGAGTATCCATAACAGCACTAAACGTCTGCTTCTTTGCTGCTGGCGAAAGGTAGCGCAGGATTCCTTCAGCAGCGAGCTGCGTTACGCCGTGCAGATGCGAGAAGATAGACAACGCTGAAAGCAGCGTCCCCTTTGCATCAAGCTCTGGGCCGCCAGATTCCTTAATCGCTTCTTCAGTCAGCTCAAAAAGGATTCGCATAATAGGACACTTCTCAGCGCGCCCATCGGGATTGGCGAAATCCTCCGCTGTAAGCCCCAACCGCGGCGTTGCGTGGACTCCAGTAAATGCCGCGAAGGCAGAAGGATCCTCAACCGCAAAAGAAAAATATGACAGACCTGTGGCCCGAAGCTTATCCACTGCAGTTGCGTTTTCAGGAAGGCGTTCTAGATGCAAATCGACTACTGAGGTCAATGCGTCATTGAGCGAGTGTTTAGTGGCTTCAACAAGCTCAGCCTCAGAAGCAAACAGCGCCTGAGCTTCCGCAAAGGGCACATCGACTTGGTCTGCTACCTCGCGAAGACGGACTTCATCAATGCCCGCCTTGGCAATGACCCGGCCGGCTTGCTCAATAAGTAGCTGCCGAGAGGGCCGGTTACCGCGTTCCACACCAACTGAAGTAATCACAGTGATTAGCCTACCTAGGAAATAGCCCTTTTTAGTTCCATAAACGCAAGATAGGAATATTTATAGAGTTTTCACAGTGTTCAGCCCGGCACCTATGACTCCATGACCGAACCAAAATCACAAAGAACTATGCACCACCACAAAACTTATACAGTCCTGCCCGCCTCGCGGACAGGACCTTTTGAGTTACACGGCATGCCCAACTGTCTAAAGCTGTCATGCCGGAGAGTCGGAAAGGCTTTACTTCTGCTCATCACCCTTGGGGGCCTCAGCACCCTGGTTGCCAATGCGCTCATCAAGCTGGTCACGCGCAGAGTCAATCTTATCTGCCTTATCCTCGCCCAGCTTTCCCTTAGCCAGTTCTGCACCCTTGTCCAGTGCGCTATCCGAAATCTGCTCACCCTTATCGGTGTTCAGCGCGTCCTTTGCTTTGTCAAAAATACCCATTTCTACGGTCCTTTCGTTGGATCACTATTTCTAACAGTGCTGGCCAACAACAGCCGAATACCTCTACGTCCGAGTGATTCCTGCTATCGTACGTAGCTTTCCTCAACTCCCAACGCGGCGAACAAATGCACTATGGTCGCTACACTCGGCCTGCACGCCAGCATGTCACCCCACCGTACCGACGCCCCAGATTCTTCGCCACAAAAGTTATTGATTGACGCCGTCAACAGCACAATGCCTATGCGAAATCTTGCACTCTGAGAAAGTTAAGAAAGGAATCGTTGCCCCACCCCCACCATCTACCCCTTTTCGTTCAACAACTTGGCGCTTGCCGTCACCCTCTCATTTGTGAAGGCTTGTACTCTGAGTACACAATTCTCTATGTGCGCTTTTCGCTCTTCGTCGCATGAGGCGAATATAGAGCGTCTAATCCTAATCGCCCTGTTAGCCCTTAACCTCTATCACCATCACAGCAACCACCACGATGTCTTCGTCTCATACCACCCCAGCTCCTCGTCCTGCCCCGCACTCTCGTCACATCTCATCTTCCTCCGTGAAGAGCACTTCTACAGAGACGGAATCAGGATTCGGCCTTGTCTGGCCGGGTAAGGAACAAGCTGCTGCGCTGGCCAAAGAAGAAGTTCTAAGCAAACGAACGCTCATCAGCGGCCGCGGTTCATCCCCCAACAGCGTTAACGTGGCAGATAATCTAGCAGCGCTGAATGATTTTATCGCACGGGGTTTACGCGCGGATGTCATCTACATCGACCCGCCGTATAACACTGGTAAAGACTTTGTCTATCGCGACAACTTCCGGCAGCGCCGCGACATGCACTCAGAGCATTTTGGTCAATGGCATGCCGAATGGCTTTCCATGATGTTGCCGCGCTTGATTCTCGCGCGTGAGGTTCTTGCTGATACAGGCTTCATCCTGGTGTCCATCGGCGAATCGGAGTGCGCCCATCTACGTCTGATCCTTAATGAAGTTTTTGGGGAGGATTGCTTTGCAGGCCAACTCATTTGGAAGAAGGGTGGCACCGGCAAGAATGACTCGAAGTATGCCGTATTAGAGCACGAATACGTCCTGTGTTACGCAAAGTCCCCAGCGAACAACGGATTCAACGTGGATATGGAGGCGCAGACCTCGACCCGCTACAACCATAGCGACGAAAAAGGCAAATACTCCCTTGTCCGGCTGGATTCTAAAACCCTAGGTTACTTGCCCAGTCTGGACTTCCCCATCGTCGCCCCCGATGGCCGCGAGTACTGGCCTCACCAGCCAGAAGGTAAATCAGAGGTTGCCCGCTGGCGGTGGGGTAAGGACAAGGTCGCTGAGCACTACGATGATTTGGTGTTCAGGCGCGGTTTTGTCTACACCAAGAACTACGAAAAGAAAGGTGCGCGGCCTCGCTCCATCATGGATGGGGAACGGTTCGGAGTCACGCGCACGGGCCGCCGTGATGCCGAGGAGGCGCTTGGCACCACGGGTGTCTTTGATTTCCCGAAACCAGTGCGGCTTATCAAACACCTCATCTCAATCGCCGGCGGTCCAGACGCGGTAGTCGTAGACTTTTTCGCCGGCTCGGGAACTACCGCCCAAGCTGTCGTTGAGCTCAACAGCGAAGACGGTGGCCAACGTTCTTTCCACCTAGTGCAAATACCTGCACCCACAGAGGCATCCAGCGCCGCGCGCCAAGCGGGTTTTGAAACGGTTGCGGATATTTGTCTCGCGCGGGTCCACTCACTCGATGTGCCCTTTGATCACTTCACCTTGACCTAGAATGATCCGTCCATCAGTGGTTCTAGGCCACTCCGTGCTCTTCAGTGCCTTCTGGGCGCCCAGGGATGCCAAAGAAATCCAGTACCGCATCAGTAGCAAATCCTTGCCCGACCTCGATTTTCGTATCGTTGTTACCGCCTGGCCATACGTGAGAGCCGCCTTCAATGCGGATATGCTGCAGCGGTGCTTCGCAGGCAGTCCAGGTCTCTCTAGTGGCACCGTTTGTCAGGCGCACAGAGTCGACGTCGCCGCGACACTTATTGCGCCGCTGATCCTGCCCAAGCACCTCTGATACTGAAGAATAGGCGGTATCGTGACGCACTCCGCCCTCGTAATTAACCACGGGATCCTTCGTACCGTGGATATCCAAACGGCCGACAGGTTTATCTGAACAATCTGTATGGATGCCTTCGTAGTATGCCGCCGACACGGTCGCTACAGAACGAAAAGTACCCGGCATGCGGCAGGCCAAGAAGGCTGCGAATCCGCCGCCGTTGGACAGACCCGCAGCATAGATGGCGTTATCGTCCACCTCATAAGTAGAGCGCAGACTGTCCACGAGGGTGCGAACGAATTCTAGGTCTTCTTCCGCGCTAGTAGCAGCGTAGGGGGCTGGCGCCCACGCGGCCTTCTCCCCCGCTGGATAAGCAACGATGGCGTGAGCAGCATTGAACTGGGTGTACTGCTCCATATTCTCAGGGGAATCTGTATACCCGTGGAAAGATAGCAGCACCGGCCAAGAACGTTCAGGCGTGTAGTTTTCAGGCACATGGAGGAGGAAGCTCCGCCCAGAGGCCAACCGAGCTTTCTTCGTGTGTCCAGGCTCCGGGCCGACCAGCATGGGAGCTAGTGGGATACCGAGATCATTTGTCCACTCTGCTGGGGAGGTTGACGTAGGCGCTTCCTCTTCAGCCGAGCTGCACGACGCCAATGCCATGACACTTGCCGCGACGGCGACAGCCCCAGCGAGCGCGCGCAACCGGCGCAGCCGCGCTGCGGAATCTTGGCCCATCTTTCCCCTCGCCACGTTCATCGTCGGAAAAATATCCTCGTCCACCTTAAAACATCCCACCAACATCCACGAACCTGCAGCGTCGCGGTAAGTTTGAGAACATCATGAGCTCATTGCCTTCCGACCCAACAGATTCCCTGGGCACGCCATCTTCCTACCCGTTGCCCGAGCACTATCCCAGCTACCGCCGGGCATCCGGGAAGGAGTCTCCCAATTTCAGCACTGCTGAGCAGCGGGTGGCTTCTGCCCATGCTTTCAACCAAGGGGCCGATGCCTACCATGACGTGCGTCCGGGATATCCACCGGAAGTATCGCAGCTCATCGCCTCGGCGCACACAGTCCTCGACGTTGGTGCAGGCACTGGCAAACTGACCGAGTCATTGAGCAATCCCGTTGTCTACGCCAGTGACCCCTCCCATGACATGACGCGTGTGCTGTCTCGACTTGGGATTCCGTGCTGGCGTGCAACGGCTGAGGACATGGCTGTGCGCTCTTCCTGTCTCGACGCCATCGCCTGCGCGCAAACTTGGCACTGGGTTGATGTGAAGCGAGCTTGTGCGGAATTTGACCGAGTGCTCCGCCCAGGAGGAAAGGTACTTTTGGTATGGAATACGATGGACGTCAACGCTGACCCTTGGATCCTCCGGCTCTCTCGAATCATGCATTCAGGAGATGTCCACCGTCCCGACTTCTACCCCGGCTTTAGCGATCCGTGGACACTCCGTGACGAGCTGCGCTTAACGTGGGAGCACGAGTTGAGCCCCGAAGATCTGCATTCACTCATGCATACCCGCTCCTATTGGCTTCGCAATGGCAAGAAAATCCATGAACGCATGACGTATAACCTCAACTGGTATCTCTACGAACACATGGGCTTTCGCCCTGGGCAAGTTCTTCGAATCCCGTACCGTACGGATGCATTCGTGTTGGCCCGCGATGGTGAGTAGACCCTGGCCTGCCTCAGCATGACATCTGTCATGCCTGAGTGGTGACACCACGTCTACGCTGCGATTACTTCCCGAACCTAGCGTGAAGATATGAGCACACCACGCACACTCCCACCGGTAATTGACGTCGACGGCGTCAGCAAGATCTTCAACGCATCCTCCCGCGCTTCTGTGCAGGCGCTTCACGACGTCTCCCTCACCATTCACCGGGGTGAAATCGTTGGCCTGCTGGGCACGAATGGCGCTGGCAAGACCACACTCATCGACCTCATCCTTGGGCTCACGAACCCAACCTCGGGCACTATCAGCGTGCTCGGCACCTCACCACAAGAAGCAGCGAAGACTGGACGCATCGGCGCGGTCATGCAGTCTGGTGGCTTGCTTCCAGATATCACCGTAAAAGAAACCCTCGAGCTTCTTGGCGCAGCCTTCCCATCTCACCGCCCATGGGACGAGATTATTGAGCGCGCCAACTTGGGCGATATTCTCTCGCGCCGGGTAGGGAAATGCTCCGGCGGCGAGCAACAGCGTGTGCGGTTCGGCTTAGCGCTGTTGGGGGATCCGGAGCTGTTGCTTCTCGACGAACCCACTGCCGGCATGGATGCCAGCGCTCGGCGTCACTTCTGGGAGGCGATGCGAGACGAGGCTGAAGCCGGCCGAACCATTGTGCTTACTACTCACTACCTTGAGGAAGCAGATGCGTTTGCCGAGCGCATCGTCATGCTCAATAAGGGCGCACTCCAAGCCGACGGCTCCACGGAGAAAATTCGCAATACCAATTCCACCCGCACTATCCGTGCCACCTTTCCCGGCGGGCTGCCGGATTCCCTCTTAAGTACTGCACTGCCAGGAGTTGTCCACCAAGAACACTCTGAGACAAGTCTTCTCATCACGACTCGGAACTCCGACGCGGTAGCCCGCTACCTGCTCACTGAAACCGCGGCTCGCGATATCACCATCACCGGCAACAGCTTGGAGGATTCCTTCCTGGAGCTTTCCAATGAGTCCTCAGCAACCACTGCCCTATAAGGAGGCAACCACCATGAGCACCCCCATGAGCGCACCCAACTTCGCCACAACTCTTAGGTACGCCGGTCACGACCTCAAGCGATTGCGTCGTGACTTAGCAACGCTTTTCTTTAGCATCGGGCTACCGATCATTTTCTACATTCTCTTCGGCGCCATGCAGGAATACGGCGACATCGACTTTAACGGCGGAAACGTTGCCGCCATGGTCATGATCGGCATGGCGCTCTATGCCGGCGCCACAGGCGCTGTCGGCGCAGCCGGCTCAATGGTCGCAGAAAATCGCGCCGGGTGGGGACGGCAATTAGCGCTTACTCCCCTACGCCCCTGGCAGCTAGGCATTGCTCACTTCCTCAATATCGCGGTCCGCGCCATCTTGCCCATCGCCGCTGTCTTCATAACCGGAGCGCTCACCAAAGCCAACATGCAGCCGGATCAGTGGGCACTGGCTTTTCTCTCCACCGTCGTCTGTGCCATCCCCTTCGGCTTTTATGGCATGGCCTGCGCCATGCTCATTCCCTCGGAAAACACGGTGTCCATTGCCTCGTCCAGCATCGTTATCCTCGCGTTTGCAGGAAATGTCTTCATGCCGCTCAAAGAATCTCTCCTTGGGATTGGACGCTTCACCCCCATGTACGGCGCGCAGGCTCTTGCGCGCTGGCCGCTCTCAGAAGGTGCTCAGATGATCAACGGCCAGCAGTTCTTTATCGAAGATCCTCTCTGGTACGCATGGGTTAATATCGCGGTATGGACAGTGGTTTTCGTCGGGGCGTGCGTGCTTCTTCACAAGCGCGACAGGAACCGAGCATGATGCTCAGCTTCAAATCCCGCGACGCAGCTTTTGCCGCGGTGTGGCTGGTATTTCTCCTGCCAGTACTAGTGCAAGTCCTTTTCCAGCCCACTCATTCCGCCGCCCAACGTATCTGGGCAATAGCAATCACCGCCGTCTTCTGCGTGGCCTACACTCTTGCTTTCGGTACGCTGCACTCTTACCCACAAGGGTGGTCCTACCGGCGTCGCGTGGCCACCTGGTGGCTTATCCTCGCACTCCTCGCGCTTGCTGCCATCCCCTCGCACGGAGTCTGGGCCGTGGTCTTCGTGCCATACCTTGGTGCCTTAGTATCCTTCACGCAACCGCTGAAGACAGCATCCATCATCATTGCGCTGACCGGAATCGTACTGAGTATCCCTCTCTGGCTCTATGCGGAACAGCGCTTTATCGAATTCGCATTGATCCTTTTCGGCTGGCCGCTGCTCATCTTGATGCTTGGCACATTGTCCCAACGCGAAGATATAGAAACCGCCTTGCGCCACGACTTGGAATTAGCCCAACAACGCGAGGATATCGCCTCCGATATCCATGATCTCCTCGGTCATACTCTCACGGCAATCAACCTCAAATCTGAAGTAGCCCGCCGCCTCATCGACCGCGACCCGTCTCAAGCGGCTGCCGAGCTCGAGGAGATTAGCGCTCTCTCACGGATGTCCCTTGCCGAGGTCCGTTCGACAGTAACGCGCATGAAGAACCCCACCTTTGCCGGCGAGCTCCAAGCTGCGCGCCGAATCCTTGAAACCGCCGAAATCAAAAACCACCTTCCTGATCCCCTTTCGCAGCCCAAGTCACATGAGGAACTTTTCTCGTGGGCATTGCGAGAACTCACCACCAACGTGGTGCGGCATTCCGGCGCTTCAGAATGCTGGGTGAACCTCACCGAGAGCTCCCTTCAGGTGACGGACAACGGCCGCGGCTTCACGGAAGACGCTACGCACGCGCTTGCCGCCGGGCTCACGGGCCTCGCCGGTCTTCGACGCCGCGCGGCAGACGCGGGCGGTGACGTTATAATCCGGCGTGCCGATGGCTTAACCACGGTCCTCCTGACTCTTCAAGGCGCCCCCGACAAAAAGGATCCCCATCAATCATGACGACTCCCATCCGAGTGCTCATTGCCGAAAACCAATCTTTAGTCCGCGGAGCGCTCACAGCACTGCTCAATGCTGAACCCGACATTGACGTCGTTGCAGACTGTTCCTCAGGGAATGAGGTCGCCGGGCTCGTCGCTCAGCACAGCGTTGACGTGGCGCTACTGGACATCGAAATGCCTGGCATGAATGGCATCGATGCGGCACACACTATCGCAGATACTGGCTGCCGCAGCCTCATCGTCACCACATTTGGGCGTTCTGGCTACGTCAAGCGCGCGCTCCAGGCGGGTGTCGACGGTTTTCTGGTCAAGGACACTCCTCCCGACGAACTCGCGGACGCCATCCGCCGCGTCCATTCGGGTTTGCGCGTGATCGACCCGCAGCTTGCTCAGGACATTCTCTTTGCCCCCGACAACCCTCTGAGCGAACGCGAAATAGAGGTCTGCCGCCTGCTCGTCCGTGGGCTCGGCTCCGCTGATATCGCTTCACAGCTACACCTCAGCGGCGGAACAGTGCGCAACCATGTCTCCGCCATCATGGCGAAGACACGAGCGGGAAACCGCTTCGAGGCCGCACGGCGGGCCGAAGCAAACGGGTGGATCTAATGCTAGCGGCGTTGACGGCGCTCGCGTACGCGCACTGCGATGCGCACCGGCGAGCCGTGGAAACCAAAGCGCTCACGGAACTTGCGCTCCAAGTAACGGCGATAGCCCGCATCCAAGAAGCCGGTGGTAAACAGCACGATGGTCGGCGGCTGAGTCGACGCCTGGGTGGCGAACAGCACGCGCGGTAGGCGGTTATTGTTCATCGGAGGCGGGTTCGCAGCAATGGCCTCACGCATCCAGTTGTTGAGCTGACCAGTAGACACGCGCTGATCCCAGCTCTCCAGAGCCTCAATCATGGCAGGCTCCAGCTTCTGCAGGGCGCGGCCGGTCTCAGCAGAGATGTTCACGCGGGTCACCCACGGCAGGTGGCGCAGGTTCTCATCGATCTCGCGCTCTAAGTAGTAGCGGCGGTCTTCATCCACTAAGTCCCACTTGTTAAACGCGATGACCAAGGCCTTTCCGGCCTCGAGAATCATGTTGAGGACGCGCTGATCTTGCTCGGAGACTTCCTGGGAGGCGTCGATAAGCATGATGCATACCTCAGCCGCATCGATCACGCCGCGCGTGCGCAGGGAGGCGTAGTACTCGTGGCCCTGCACATTCTTGACCTTCTTGCGCAGGCCTGCAGTGTCGATGAACTTCCATAGCCGCTGGTCCAGCTGCACTAGGGAGTCAACAGGGTCGACCGTCGTGCCGGCGGCATTGTCAACCACGGAGCGCTCTTCTGCCGTCAGCTTGTTTAGCAAGGAGGACTTGCCTACGTTCGGCTTGCCCACCAGCGCCACGCGGCGAGGGCCAGAGGTAATCGAGGAATGACGCGGCTCCTCCGGGAACAAACGCAGAATTTCATCCAAGACGTCCGCGCCGCCGCGGCCATGCTGGGCGGATACCGGCCACGGATCGCCCAAGCCCAGCGCGTAAAACTCGGCCATATCTGCGTACATGGTTTCCGAGTCAAACTTGTTGGATACCAGGATGACCGGGACCTCGGAGCGCTGCAGCTTTCGAGCCATGACCGCATCGGTCTCGGTGATGCCTACCTTGGTGTCCACCACGAACACGATGACGTCGGCGGTCTCCATGGCCTGTTCGGCCTGACGTGCGATGGCGGCGTGGATGCCCTTGACGTTGGGATCCCAGCCACCGGTGTCCTGAACAAAGAAGCGCTGGCCATTCCAATCTGCGACATAAGACACGCGGTCACGAGTCACACCCGGGTGGTCCTCCACCACGGCTTCGCGGCGGCCGAGGAAGCGGTTCACCAGCGAAGACTTACCCACGTTCGGCCGGCCCACCACGGCCACCGTGCAGAGGTTTTCCTCCGTATGCTCCTCGCCTACTCCGAAGGCATGAGATAGAGCTTCCCACTCCTCTTCACTCAGCGGGGCATCACTTTCGGTCAGTTCTTCTTCCTCACCGAAATCAGCCTCGCCGAATTCCGAGTCATCGAACTCAGACTCATCAAATTCATAGTCGAAGTCCTCGGAATCGAAATCCTTTTGCGCCCAGCCGCCGTGCGGATCGCGCACGACCTCTTCCTCGAGTTTGCCCACCGGGTAGTGGAATTCCGTCTCGAAATCTTCCGGCTGCTGCTCCGGATTCAGGTCCGGATTCTGCGGTTCATTAGTCATTCGAGGCCTCCTTTGCAGCCGATTCTTTCACGACGGCGATGAGTGCGTCGAGGACTTCCTCACGGGTCATCTCGGAGGTATCCACAAGCACTGCGTCCTCAGCCGGACGCAACGGCGAGGTGGCGCGGGAGGAATCTGCGGCGTCGCGCCGTTCGACGTCGGCAAGCACGGTGTCAAAATCCGATTCAATGCCGGCGGCGAGGTTCTGGTCGTGGCGGCGCTGCGCGCGGACCTCGGCACTGGCCGTCATATACGCCTTCGCGGGGGCATCCGCGAGAACGACAGTGCCGATGTCACGTCCTTCCACAATCGCGCGGTGGGCCTGTGCCGACAGCTTCCGTTGCAGTTCAACGAGGTTCTGACGTACTTCCGGGATTGCCGATACTGCCGAAACATTGCGGGTGACCTCGTCCTCACGGATGACGCGGGAGACATCCTCGCCATCGAAGATAACCTGGGTGGAATCAGGGTCATCGGAGACCTCAAGGGGAAGGTCTGCAGTCGCGGCAATCACCGCGTCAGTATCTACCGGGTCCACCCCTGCGCGCAGTACAGCCAGAGTAGCCACGCGGTACATGGCCCCAGTATCGACATACTTCGCCTCAAGCTGCTTGGCCAGCGCGCGGCACGTTGTGGACTTACCGGTTCCGGAAGGACCATCCACAGCCAAGATGAGACCTTGATTAGGCATATTTGAAATCATTACATCCCCACCGCCTTGTACAGGCTGGTCAATTCATTGGAGTTCAGAGCACGCAGGGAGCCAGGCTTCATATCACCCAGCTGTACTGTGTGAAGCTTCGTGCGCACGAGGCGCTGCACTGGGTAGCCGGCTTCCTTCAACATGCGGCGAACGATGTGCTTGCGTCCCTCGTGCAGTTCGACACGCACCAGCGAATAGCCCTGGTTCTTGTCCACGATTTGGACATAGTCTGCCTGCGCCAAGCCATCTTCTAATTCGATGCCCTCGCGCAGTTGACGAACGAGCTTCTTATCGGCCTCCCCCAGCACTGTGGCCAAGTACGTCTTGGTGACCTCGTATTTGGGGTGCATGAGGCGGTTAGCAAGTTCGCCGTCGTTGGTCAGCAAAAGGAGACCCTCGGTGTCGGCGTCAAGACGTCCGACATGGAATAGGCGCTGACCTGCCACGACGCGATCAGCCACGACATCACCCACGCAAGGCCGGCCCATGTCATCCGACATGGTGGACTGCATCCCGCGGGGCTTGTTGAGCACGAAGTACTGTGTCTCTTCGTTGACGTTGATGCGGGTGCCGTCCACCCGGATGACGTCCTTGTTGGGATCCACGCGGGTGCCCTGCTTGATGATGACCTGACCGTTGACCTCGACGCGGCCCTCATCGATCAGGATCTCAGCGTGGCGGCGCGAAGCAACGCCGGCCTTGGCCAACACCTTTTGGAGGCGTTCGCCTTGGTTCTGGGGATTCTTTGTGTTGTTGCCGTCTACCAGCCAATCCGCGCCCAGCTCTCGGGCGATGGAATCTGCGGTGGCCTTCTTCTTTACATGCTGGTGGCGAGCCGGCTTAGCGTTCGAGACGATCATGTCGCTGTCACGCTTCTTCTTTTCCGGTGTGCCGTCGCGGCGAGCGGGTGGAGTCACGGGAGTGTGTCCTCTCAATAGTTCTTCAATTTGCTCGGCGTGAAATCACGCCTCTGTCCGGCCGCAATCCTACCGCAGAGTAGGCCTTTATGAGTAGTCCTCGTCGATCTGCTCGATGTCTGGCAACAGCGGAGCCAGATCCGGAAGGCGCTCAAGAGAATCAATGCCGAGTAGCTCGAGGAAAAGCTCAGTGGTCTCATACTGGTGCGCATGCCCCACAGAGGCCTCAGGGCTTTCTATCTCCCGAATGAGTCCACGCAACAATAATGTCCGGACGACTCCATCAACGTTAACGCCGCGAACACCTGCGACTTGAGCTCGAGTTACCGGCTGACGGTATGCGATGACCGCCAAAGTTTCTAGGGCGGCGCGGGAGAGTTTGGTTTGGGTGCCATCGAGAACAAATTGCTCGACGGCATCTGCGTTTTCTTTACGCGTATAGAAGCGCCACCCCTCAGGTGTCTCACGCAGGTCGATTCCGGAACCACGCTCGGTCAGTTCCCGTTCCACAGCCCGCAAAGTATCGCTAACAACAGTGGGCTCCGCGTCCAACACGCGGGCCAGCTCTTCCACGCTCGCAGGCGAGTCGACGACGAGGAGTATCGATTCGAGGCGTGAGCGCAGCTGCGGGATGAAGGGCAAAGCGCGCTGCACGTTGGAGGGAGCCGCTTCGCTAGGTGCCGGGGATGACGTGTCGTCCATGTTTCGGTAGCGTACCTTAATCCCAGTTCGCCGCTGCGACCACGGCGGGATCTACGTCGAGCCCAGTCCACGATAGTTCGAGCGGCCCCAAGGATTCCGGCTGGGAAGCGTCCACAGCCTTGGCTTTATACAGCTCTAGCAACGCTAGGAAGCGGCCGACGACTTCCATAGAGACGGTACAGTCCCTCGTTAAGGCATCGAAGCTCATCCACTGCCCCGTGCCCAGCAGCTTGAGCGTAGTGAGGATCTTTCCAGCCTGCTCCGGCACAGAAACGGCAACTTGGTGGACGTGCCCAGTCGCGACCTCCTCCGGCGGCTTGGGACGGAAGACACCCGCGGCCAGCTCTGCGAAGCTCGCTGGGGTGTGTCCCAGCTTCACCGGCGGGAGGAGATCACTAAAGCGCTCCTCCATTGCCACCGCCCGCGGATAGCGCCGCTGGGCAGCACGCTGCCACTGCGCGAACTGGTCGGCTACTTGTTTATAGGCCTTGTACTGCAGCAAACGCGCGAAAAGCAGATCGCGGGTCTCCAGAAGCTCGAGGTCCTCCAAATCATCAACCTCGCCGCGCGGTAGCAAACGCGCTGCCTTCAGGTCCAGGAGTGTTGCGGCAATGAGGAGGAACTCCGTGGTCTCATCCAAGTCCGCAGTTTCTCCCAGCGCACGTGTATAAGCCACAAACTCGTCAGTGACTTCAGACAGCGCCACTTCCGTAACGTCCAGCTTCTTTGCTTGAATCAGCTGGAGCAGCAGATCGAACGGGCCCTCGAAGTTGCCCAGCGCGATGCGAAAGCCGGTGATCTCCGGTTGGGTCATAGTAGCTGGCTAGCCGTTAGCCCGCTCAATGACCTCTTTAGCCAGGTCGCGGTACTGCTTGGCCGCCTGGGAGCTCGGGGCCCACGTAGTAATAGGCTCGCCGGCGACAGATGTCTCGGGGAAACGCACGGTGCGGGTAATCACTGTGTCGAAAACCTTGTCACCGAAGTACTCCACCACACGGTCCATAACCTCGCGCGCGTGGCGGGTGCGGCGATCAAACATGGTGACCAAAATGCCCATGATCTCGAGGTCGAAATTGATTCGGTCGGCCACCTTTTCCACAGTGTCGGTCAACAAAGCGAGACCACGCAGGGAGAAGAACTCGCATTCCATAGGAATGATGACGCCCTGCGAACAAGCCAAGGCGTTGACGGTCAGCAGGCCCAGGGAAGGCTGGCAGTCAATGATGATGAAGTCATAGTCCTTGCGCACAGGACGCAGCGCGCGGGCCAGAGTGTGCTCGCGGCCTACCTCATTGACCATCTGGATTTCCGCGGCGGACAGGTCGATATTGGCCGGGACAAGGTCGAGCCCCGCCACACCGGTATGCACAATGGCTGAGTGCACCGAGACCTCACTGTCGAGCATGACGTCATAAATGGTGTCTTGAATCTGGTCGTGGGTCAGACCCAGACCGGCCGAAAGAGCACCCTGGGGATCCAAGTCAACGAGGAGGACTTTACGCCCGAGTTCTGCCAAACATGCGCCCATGTTAATAGTGGACGTGGTCTTTCCCACGCCACCCTTCTGGTTGCACATGGAGATGATTGTCGCGGGACCATGCTTTTCCAACGGCTCTGGTTCCGGAAGCTCCCGCAGTGGGCGGCCGGTCAACCCGACCTGTGTTTCCGAGGCCTCAAACAGTCCCTCGTCGCTCACAGTCACACCTGCTTCCTTGACCTGTACGGCCTTCTGCGGCCTTTCCGCTTCGACACTGCAGCCCCGACCGGCGCTACATTCTTACATCCTTGTGATTATAGGGTACCCCTTGGGCGCCCGTGTCGCGATTATAGCTAGCGCTAACCACAGAATAAAGACTGCAGCCTAGATTAAGAAAGCTCTTCCTTTGACGTCGAGCGGCGCCTCTTCACGACGAACCCGACGATGAGAGCGATGATCCCGATGCCCACAATGCCCGCTGCGAGCACGCCAGCTCCCACTCCCGAGCTCTCCTGTTCCGCGCTGTCAGACCCGTTAGCGCCATCAGAATCAAGCTGCTGTTCCGGCGGTACCTCACTAGCGTTCTCACGAGTCGGATCCGTAAGCGTCACTACCAGCTCCGCGGACTGAGTGTCCTTATTAAAGAACTGCATGATGAAAGGATTGTCGGGCTCCGTACCTTCTGGATAGGTCAAAGTCATCGTGCGCGAGCCTTTATCGATCTCGCGCTTCACGCCTTCCACAAACTCGCCCTCCGCATTGAGGTAGCGCAGCGTGACCCCGTCATCCTCAAGATGCTTGAAGCGGTTGTACAGATCTAGAGCCTGCTTGAACCCAAGCTTGGCAGTAATTGTCTGTCCGTCGATCGTGGATTCCAGGTTGACATAGGCCGTGTGGGAATCATCGACGCCCTCCCAGCCGCGGCCAGTGCGCAGAGCGCGCTCTTGTCCTTGGCCACCGCCATCTGTGGCAGGCACCGAGCCGCCGGTAGCAGGATCATTTCCGCCTTCTTTTTCATCTCCGCCTGTGCTGCCCTGAGGATCCCTGTTACCCCCAAGACTATCCGCGCCACCTGGGTTCTGCTGCCCCCCTCCGAGGCTGTCCGGATCGCCGCTTTCAGCCGCATCATTGAGATCCTCGGCGGTTACCTCAGCATCTGCCACGAGCACGATAGTCATGGTTACGCCCTGGTAGGTCACCGGAACACTGATTTGTCCTCCAGCTGCCGGCGCGGTCACCGTTGCAGTACCACCAGAAGCGCTCACATTCCACCCATCGGAGGCCACGTTGACGTCGACAGGCACAGGCAAGGAGACGGTTGTCGTCTGACCAGCCGGCACCGGGATGGTGGCATCTTGCGCGTGCGCAACCGCCGCCCCAAACCCAGCTATTTCACCCTTCCCGCTCACTGGGCCGGCGACGATACCGGACAGCGGGGCTACGGTGAGCGCGAAGGCTAGAGCCATCCCGCGATAAGTTCGGGAGAAAGATGCGGTTGAAGCCATAAGAATCCTTTTCATTGCTAGACGTCGTGATGATTCTAGGTGCCCTAGGCACGCGGGTGCGCAGTGTGCCATACCTCGCGGAGCGAATCCGCGGTCACGTGCGTGTAGATCTGTGTTGTCGTCACCGAAGAATGCCCCAAGAGCTCCTGCACGGTACGCACATCCGCCCCGCCTTCTAGCAGGTGGGTAGCAAAAGAATGCCGCAAAGTGTGCGGGGAAATCTTCGTGCTCAGGTGCGCACGCTGCGCTGCGGTCTTGATCGCAGCCCAGGCGCTTTGCCGCGACAAAGCCCTTCCCCGAGTGTTGAGGAATAAGGCGTGGGAGACCCCCGTTGCCAAAACCGGTCGGGCACGCACCAGGTAGTTCTCCACCGCTTTCACCGCATGCGAGCCCAGCGGAACCAGGCGCTGCTTATCGCCTTTGCCGCTGAGCACGAGGATGTCACGTACCGACGTCGGTCCCTCACCCGTTACATCGTCCACGCTCAGCGAAATCACTTCGGAAATACGGGCTCCCGTTCCATACAGCATTTCCAAAAGGGCGCGATCCCGAATATCAACGGGTGTTGCGGATTCATCGGTGGGGATAGCGTTGAGGAGAGCCTCGACGTCGTGCACGCTGAGTGTTTCTGGCAATGCTTGCGCCCGCTTGGGCGGGGACACTTCCGCCGCCACATCCTCCTCAATCATCCCCTCCGCTAGCGCAAACTTGTGCAAGCCGCGCGCCACAATCAGTGCGCGGCTTGCAGAGGACTGTGCTAAAGATTCTCGGAGAAAAACGAGGTAGTTTTCCACGTGCGCGCGGGTCACCCGACGTAGGTCCGTGATGCCGGATTCCGCGAGCCAATCAACATAGCGATTGATATCTCGGCGGTAGTTGCTCACCGTGTTCTTTGAGGCACCTTTTTCCACCATGAGGTGCATCAACCATGCTTCTCCCGCAGCTGCGGCGGAGCTTGACGGCGTCACAGCTTCTTCAGATCCGGTCCAGGGCGCCGTTGCGCTAGGGATTGCGGGCGCAGCTCGAAGGGCGCATCAACCGAGCGCGCCGTGCGCCCCTCTTGCACACAGGCATAAGCTGCGAGAATTCCCGCCACCGCAATCGAGTTCACAATCTCCCCCGCGAGGATCCGCTCGACGGCCTCATCGAGGGGCACCCAGGCGAAACTCATGTCTGCTTCTTCATCGCCTTCGGCTGCGAGCTTCTCCACGGAGGACAGACCCCGCGCTAAGAAGACGCGCACGGCTTCCTCACAGAAGCCCGGGGAGGTCACCAAATCGGTCAGCACTGCCCAATCTTCGGCGACTAACCCGGCCTCCTCCTGGAGCTCGCGTTGCGCGCCGCTGAGCTCATCTTCACCCTTGACGTCGAGTAATCCGGCCGGTAGCTCCCACAGGCGCTTGGCGACGCTATGGCGGTACTGCTCCACCATGGCGACCCGGTTGCTCTCGTCCAAGGCCACAACGGCGACGGCGCCGAGGTGCTCTACAATCTCGCGTTGCGCTACTACCTCCCCTGGCATGACGACGTCATCGCGACGAACGGCGATGATGGGGGCGTCGACAAGCAGCTCGCTACCGACCGTGCGAAACTCGTGTGACATCTAGAGGTCCTTCGGCAGCGCCGGCGCTGCGCCTTCAGCATTCGCCGCAGAACCGTAGACGCCCTTACCGCCATCCAG
Source organism: Corynebacterium sp. HMSC074E01 (assembly GCF_001808885.1). Classification (NCBI taxonomy): domain Bacteria; kingdom Bacillati; phylum Actinomycetota; class Actinomycetes; order Mycobacteriales; family Corynebacteriaceae; genus Corynebacterium; species Corynebacterium sp. HMSC074E01. The sequence continues at coordinate 10,476 of NZ_KV794820.1, read as the reverse complement.
CTGTTCTTTCACCGCCAGAACTGTGGCCATCTGGGACACTGGGTGATCGATAGAATCCACAGTGCTGATTCCTGTCTTGGCGGCACGAAGCTTATCCAGGACTCCATCATCACCGGCAGATTGCACGCGACCGGCATAGACCATAGCGGTGTCTACGGAACCAAAACCTTCGAGGAATTTGACGGTGGTATCGATAGCGTACTTCTTAGCAGCGCTGTTCTCATCATCACCCGGGACCAAGCCGCCGCCCACGACAACGACTGCTTGAGCGGGAAGGATAGTCCCGTCTTTGTAGTCGATATAGCCGGCATCGCGCAGGGCACGCAGCAAGGTGGCCCGGTCCTCAACGCTGGCAAGGGGCTGGGTGGTCTTAGCATCCATCAGCAGGCCCGCAGCGAGAGCTTGGCCAGAATGAGTACCGGCGTCGACCTTCTTCTTGTCGAGCTTCGCACCGGCCGGCAAGGTAGAGGTCACGAGAGACAGGAGCTTGTCTGCCGAATCTTGGGCGAGGAATTTGTCGGTCAGTTTGATGCTTCCGGCGTCGGTGGAATCCGCCGACCCCAGCAGATCCTTCACGGCCTTGACATCGGCGTCATCGGCATCGGGCATGCTCAGCACCATGACTGGGCGCTGGACTAGGGTTCCATCAACCACGAAACGGCCGAGTTCGGCCATGACGGAATCCGCAGAGTCCAGCTGGGCCTCTGCAATATTATTGTCCATCACCAGCTCGCTGTATTTTTCCCGCACCTCATCTGTGGATTCACCGCCGGGGCCAGGGGCGGAATCCATGTTGGGGGCGATCACCAGCGTGCCGAGCGCGATGCCTAGTGCTGCGCCGAAACCGAGCCCGGCAACGACGAAGGATTTAGGCGACATCATCACTTGAACCACCCCTGCACGCTCAATGCGAAGTTATTCCAGGTATCGATCAAGTTCTGGAGGAAGGATTCATCGCCGCCCAAGCCGACGATCAGAATAACCACAGCGAGCGCCACGAGAATGCCGAGCAGCGCCCACAGCCACCCCATAGCTCCGGAATTCGGCGCAGTATAGAGGTTAATAACAGCGTCCGCATCCACCAGGCGCGTTCCGGCCTTCATGTGGCACAGCAAGGCCGCTGGCGTAGCATTCGGCTCATTGGCGAAGATATCATCGAGATCGAGGGCTCCCCCGACCTGCACGATCATCTGGGCTTCGTGGTAGTCCGCTAACAGAAGGGCAAGGTCGGTGGCTGAGTCCGTAGCTGCCGGGAAAGTCATCGCGCCTATCCCCAGATCCTGAATGCGCTCGAGCCCTTCAGCGGTCCCGTCTGGCTCAGCGGGAAGAATAACCTGGGCGCCGCTGCGCAAGGTTTCCGAGCTCACCTCGGAGGGGTTTCCCACGATGAAGTGGGGCTGGTAACCCAGCTCTACCAACGTATCGGCTGCAGAATCCACGCCAATGATGATGGGTTCATACTCGCGGATGAAATTGCGCAGAAGTGTCAGCTTCTTACGGTGTTCCTCGGAGGGCGAGACCACGAGAACTTTGCGCCCAGCCATGTCGGAACCCGCATCGGGTACGCCCAGGCCGTCGATGAGCAGGGGCCCCTCGGAATGAATGAACTCGATGGAGTTGCCGAAGTATGCCTCCATGTGATCGATGAGTTCCTGTTGGGCAGAAGCGAAATTCTTCTCCGCCCGGTCACGAGTAACTACCGTTCCGGAGGATAGCTGGGTATCACCAGAATAAATCGCTCCATCCTCAGTGAGTCGTGCCTTCTTTCCATCCTTGAAGTTGCTCACGAAGTCTTGACCGACGCCCTCAACGAGGGTGACGTCGGCGTCAAGCAACATATGCGGGCCATAGTTCGGGATAGAACCAGTGGAAAACTCGGCGACATTGATAACGGCGGCCGGCTTCATGTCCACGAGGGTCTGGGCCTCTTGGCGGGAAATATTGGCAGCGTTGATGACGACGAAGTCACCAGCGCTAAACTTCTTCATGCCTTTGCCACCCGGGGTGCAATCACGCAGCGCGCCGTGTTCTCCAGGCAGATCGGTGTTACGGGAAAACAGACTCATGCCTGACAGTTTCCCCTGTTAAGGGCTCAATGTGTGGAAGGCGCGCGGAAAGTCTCAACTTCTGCTTGAGCTCTATCAAAAAGCTCCTGAGCGTGCGCGCGACCGGTCGCGGTGTCATCGAGACCAGCGAGCATACGCGCGAGTTCCTCGACGCGCTCCTCGGCGGTCAAATCCGCCACGCCTGACGTGAACTTCTCCTTGGACACATGCAGGTGCGAATCTGCATAGGCAGCTACCTGTGGCAGGTGGGTAACGCAGATGACCTGGTTGGTAGTCGAAAGACGTGCTAGGCGACGCCCAATCTCCACCGCCGCGCGCCCTCCGACACCGGCATCGACCTCATCGAAGACCAGCGTGGCGCCATCGCCGCTGGCCAGAACCACCTCCATAGCCAGCATGACACGGGAGAGCTCACCTCCCGAGGCTGCAGAAGCTAGCGGTTTGCCGTTGAGCTGGAACTCCACCTCATCCGCACCCGTTTTGGAATATTTGGTCTTCTTTACGGCGGCCGTCAAGGTGGAGTTTGGCATGGCCAAGCCGTGGATCTCTTCGGAAACCTGAGCACCCAGTTTCTTCGCTGCCTTGGTACGGGCAGCAGTGAGTGCTTCTGCCTTGTCCACCATCGTCCTTTCGGCCTCCATTACTTCCTTCCTCAAAGCTTCGAGGGCCTCGGTGGAGGTATCCAAGGTCGCAAGTTTCGCCTCAGCGGCGTCCCGCCAGGCCAGAACTCCATCGATGTCAGCGGCATACTTGCGCGTGAGGAGCTTGAGCTCTTGCTGGCGTTGCAGAGATTCCTCGAGGAGGTTGGGATCCGCGGGCAGATCGCTCAAATACGTGGTGAGCTCGGCAGCGATATCGGTCAGCTGTGTGGTGACTTCACTCAACCGCTCTCCTAGCCTGGTCAGCTCGGCATCGCTCGCCCCAGTTAATGCCGATTCAGCTGCACCGACAAGGTTGACGGCTGTGTCCTCATCACCAAAACCTTCACCGCCGTCCAAGGCGCTCAGAGCAGTGGCGGCGCCTTCGCGCAAAGCATCGACGTCTTGCAAACGCTTAATCAGAGCTACGAGCTCAGCATCCTCACCGGGCTCCGGTTCGAGATCAGAAATCTCCTTAATGGCGAACTGCAAGCGGTCCACCTCTTGGGCCATCTCACGGCGGGACTCCATCCGGTGCTGGTAGTCCTTGGCCAATGCGCGCCACTGCCTAAAAGCCTCGGTATACGCAGTACGGATCTTCTCGATGGAAGGCTCGAAGCGATCGATGGCGGCCAGCTGTTGATCAGCCGACAGCAAGCGCAACTGGTCATTTTGCCCATGCACAGTGATGAGGTGGGAAGCGAATTCCCCCAACGTCGCCGCCGGCACCGAACGCCCGCCCAAATAGGCACGTGAGCGCCCTGCCGCAGACACCGTGCGGGAGGCGATATACTCACCGTTTTCATCCGGCTCTCCTCCTGCGTCCTCGACCAAAGCCGCCACAGCCGGTGAATCCGAGGAAAAATGACCTTCCACGGCCGCCTTTGAGGCCCCATCGCGCACGCGTGATGCATCAGCGCGACCGCCAGCTAGCAGGCGCAAGCCAGTCACGACCATGGTCTTACCGGCGCCAGTTTCACCGGTAAGCACGGTTAGCCCCTGCGAGAGCTCCGCAGCGGAGCTTTCGATAACGCCGAGGTCAGAGATGCTGATATCTACGAGCACAGTGCGGTATCTTCCTTCCTGAATACGCGTTAGGGCAGTTAATGCCGGGGCCCGCGCCAACCTTCCACGGGCAGGCGGAGCTTGGACACGAGGCGGTCGGTGAAGGGCTGCTGGTCCAGCCGAACCCAGCGCACGGGCCTTTCACCACGCACGATTTCCACTCGCGAACCCGGCGGCATAGAAATCTCGCGGAAACCATCGAGGATTACCACGGCCGGAGTCGTAGCCGAGGCTGATTCCACCGCCACCTGCGAATCCGGAGAGACCACGAGTGGTTTGGTGAACAGCGCATGCGCATTGTTAGGAACCACAAGGATGGCATCGAGGGAGGGCCACAATACCGGCCCGCCAGCTGAGAAGGCATAGGCTGTGGAGCCCGTCGGAGTGGAGATAAGAACACCATCGCACCCAAAAGCTGAAACTGGGCGCCCATCCACTTCGAGGATGGCATCGAGGACCCCTGAGCGGTTGAGGTTCTCAATCGAGGCCTCATTGAGCGCCCAGCTACGCTCCCGCAGCTTTCCCTCGGCATCAAACACTGCAACGTCAATGGTCAGGCGGTCTTCGACGTCATAGGATTGCTCGATGACGCGCACCAACGCTCGATCCAAAGACTCCGCTTCCCACTCTGCGAGGAAGCCCACGTGCCCCAGATTGATGCCTAGGACGGGGACGTCCACTGCACGTGCCATGTCAGCAGCGCGCAAGAACGTGCCATCACCACCGAGCACGAGGACTAGCTCACAGCCTTCGGCTGCCGCCGGCGTATGCCTCACGTGCTGCAGCCCAGGGAGAACGGTGTCCGCTCCGCAGACGCGTACCTTGATGCCAGCCTCCTGCAGCAGCTCTGCTGCACGGTGCGTGGCAGCGAGGTTATCCTCGCGGCTAGCGTGCGGGACAAGAAGAATTTCGCGGCGAGTGGTGCCCTCCGCGGCGCTAGTCCTGCTCACTGGGGTCCTTCCTTGATTGCCGTGTCGATCAGTACATCCAGCTTATCTTCTGGGGTGGACAAGCCATCCTTGACCAACCACAGGAAGTATTCGACATTGCCGCTTGGTCCGGGAAGCGGGGATGCCGCCACGCCTTTGACGCTCAATCCGAGCTCTTGGGCGAAGACCGCCACGTCCTTGGTCACTTCCGCACGAAGCTCAGGTGAGCGCACCACTCCGCCGGCCCCAATCCGGTCCTTTCCTACTTCAAACTGCGGCTTGACCATGGGTAATAACCATGCGCCATCAGCCATGCATTCTACGATTGCCGGAAGTACCAGTTTTAGGGAGATAAACGATAGGTCACCAACCATGGCGTCGCAGGGACCATTCGTGTGCTCAAGTGTCAGGTGGCGAATGTTGGTGCGGTCGAGCACCGTAACTCGTTCGTCATTCTGCAAACGCCACAACAACTGCCCGTAGCCCACGTCGACAGAAAGCACCTCCGCGGCACCTCGACGCAGGCACACATCGGTAAAGCCGCCAGTCGATGCCCCCGCATCCAGCACCCGCTTTCCTCTAAGGTCGACATCGAAAGCCTCGAGAGCTCCAAGGAGCTTATGCGCGCCACGCGAAGCCCAATCATCCCCCTCGCTGGCCTCAACCTTGATAGATACTTCGGGCTCAACCACCGTCGCGGGCTTCATCGCTTTGAAGCCCCCGACGGTCACACGGCCGGCCTTGATCATCTCAACGGCTTGCTCCCGTGAGCGCGCAATCTTTCGGCGCACTAACTCCGCGTCGAGACGGCGGCGTTGCGGTGGCATGAAAAGCTCCTCTTCTCTTAGAATCCTCGACGGTCAGCGCTAATTGTCTTGGAGCGCATCCCGCAGCACAGTATGAGCGCGATCCAGCTGAGCAAGTTCTTGTTCAAGGCTTTCAGCTGGTTCATTGAGAATCTCCGCGAGCGACGCATCCAGCTTCTCCGGAGCCAAAACCGCGCGCGGATCATGAGGCTTTACCGCCATGTAGACACAACCCTCTCCGCGGCTTCACTCCGTGGCTGAATGTAGCGAGGCGGCTCATTACCGGCCCATGCAACTTCGAGGACGGTACGCAACGCCTCGATCGACGTCGATTTCTCGTTCCCACCTTGAAGAACGATGTCGTAGCCGTCAAACCGTGCCCGGAATCCTCCCTGGGAACCTGGTCGCGCCTGTGCAGCCGATAAGGAGAGCTCGTGGAATCCTGCGCCAATGAAGTCAGGGCGTTCCTCCGCAGTAGCTTCAATGAGAGCAAGCTCCCGGGACACACCTGTAAGAACATGGAAGGTATCCATTGCAGCGTTGTTGCCGCCAACAATGTCCGTGTCAAGGCGGTCCCCTACAGCTAGAGGTTTCGTCGAGCCCACGAGCTTAGCTGCTTGAGCAAACATAGCGGGTTCCGGCTTACCTGCCGAAATGGGTTCTACGCCGGTAGTAGAAACGATAGCTGCGACTAGCGAGCCGTTGCCCACAGCCATTCCGCGCTCCGTCGGAAGAGACGTATCCAGGTTGGAGGCAAAGAACTTTGCGCCGTGACTAATTGCCAACGCGCCTTCGGAGAGCTGCTCCCAGCCCACTGACTTATCCATACCTTGCAGGACCGCGGCGGGCTTATCGTCGGCACTGTGCACAACATCGAAGCCCGCCTCACGCGCCAGTGAACGAAATGAGTCCGCGCCGATGACGAGGACTTTCGCGCCTGCTGGAAGTTCCTCACGAGCGATCTTGACTACCGCTTGCGCAGAGGTAACAACGTGTTGCGCATCCGTCTCCAAGCCGATCTCGCCGAGCATACCGGCTACGGTTTGCGGGCTTCGGGATGCATTGTTCGTGACATAAACTGCAGGAATACCGCACGAATTGACCACGTCAACGACGCACTGGAGAGCCTGTCCTCCCTCCCATACTGTTCCGTCGAGATCGAGGAGCAATGAATCATGGGTTTTGAGAATACTCATTATTTGCACTCGGCCAGACGCTCTGCAGCGTCGGTCCAGTCTCCTTCGTCGATGTCAACCGCATGCTGGAACCACTCCCGGGCCTCTTCCTTGCGGCCAGCCTCCAACAACGCATTGGCGTAGGCGTAGGAAAGGCGGCATGCCGAGAATCCCGTGGAATCCTTAGAAGGCTTCGCGCGTTGGATGGTAACTACGGCGGAATCTGCCTGCCCCATGTCCAATCGCGCCCCTGCAGCAACAATAGCCAACTCGACCGCGTCCTCCGGCGCGAGTTCCTTAGCCTCCTCGCCGCGCCACAAATCAACAGCCTTTTCTGGGCGCCCGAGGCCTCGCTCGCAATCAGCCATGACGGCGAGCAGCCCAGGGCCACCGGAAATGCGACGCGCTGCTCGCAGCTCAGCAAGAGCTTCCTTCCACTCTCCCGCCCTGTATGCAGCGATTCCGTTCATCTCACGGACGACTGATACCCGGCCGGCACGGTCCTTGGCAGCACGTGCATGGCGTAGCGACAGTTGGGAGTCGTCCTCAAGCCACGTTGCCGCCATGATGAGGTGTTTAGCAACGGCTTCGGAGTTTTCCTTGGAGAGCGACGAAAGATCCTGAAGTACCGAAGGATCGAGATCCGTAATGTCGATATCAGATGGCAGATCTGGATCTGTCATACGACGATTGATGCGCTCCTCACGGTAGCCTGAACGCTGTGGATGCGAGACCTTGTTTTTGCCGCCATGCCCATTGCGGTCGTTGCGGCGAGGTTTAGCGCCTGCGCGGCCACCTCGGCGGTCGTCACGAAAATCACCGCGACGCTCTTCTCGACGCCCCGCTGCGCCGCCGTGCTTCTCAAACTTTCGGCCCCCAGAGCCGTAGTGCCCACGGTTGCCTTCTGCGGAACCTTCGCGGCCACGGCCGTGGTTACGGGAGTTGGATTCAGACATTAAAGCCATGCACTTTCTGCGGTAGACGTGTCCGTATGTACCGAACCAGTCTACAGGTCACGGCCCCAGAAACGGCAATACGAACCAACTGCTAGTGAAGTGCCCCACAACCTACGGTCCCAGTTCGGCGACTACACACTATTCGGAGGCCAGGCAACCTTACCCAAACGCCACTCACCACGCACGCACTCTAATCCCGCAGCCACCTGCGAAGAGCTAAGTCCATGCTCTACGCTTCCGTGCTCCAATGGCATACCACGGACGACTGCCCAAAAGGTCCAACCGTTGTTGCGCATGACGTCAAGACGAATCCTTTCGGCATCCCGGGCCAGGGCTACGCCCTGCATACTCATCCGGTGAGGGCTAATTCCTTCGACGCGCACTTCGATGCAATGGGAATCTCCTTTTGGCGCGAGAACAAGACCCTTCGTCGCATACAGGTAGTGATTCTTTCCTGTTCGGGGGTGCCCTTCACTACAGAAGAAACTGCCCAAGAGCACAGGGTAGAAGTCAATCCAACCATTGTTCCAGGCGACGCTAATTCGACGGGCGAACACCCACTGGCACGCCACGACGAAACAGTGATAACACAACAACGAGCCAACAAGGAACGCAAGCAACCAAGAGATTTCAAAGCCATTGAGCAGAAAAGCAAAGAGGAAGATGCAGGCCGAGGCCACAACCATAATGACTAAGAACAGTAAGCCGCCACGCCCATCACGTACCTGCGGTATAGGCCCCTTCGACAAAATGCATCGAGAAGCCTGGAAGAGGAAGGATTACCATTCTGTGTACTGAAGCGCACAGACTTCAGGTCCCTGAGGAAGGCAGCGTTGTAGGAATGAGAGAACGTAGCCGACGTTTGGGTAAACCGCATCGCGTACTCCCTACTTTCCTACCAAAGCACTGATATGAAGGATATCAATAAGCCGATGCGCTCAAGGCGCGGTGCAAGGAGCATTTTCTCGACTGCATGAGCCTTTGATCGAACGGATCACTCCTCCAACTGAATGGCTATATGCTCCGGAATCTTGAAGCTCGGCTAATGTGTTTGTGCATGTCCATAAGTGCAGACCTAGTCGCAAAGGCCACATACGCTAAACCCCACCAACACAAAATGTCGTTTAGCCCGACACGCCGCAAACAAAACATTTGTCGTTTTAGGCCTAGTATCCTTTCCTTCACCGGCCTTTAGGCAGTGTGGCGCGGTCCACTTTCAGCTTCGGTATTTCCTGCACCCCAGCTAAACACCTCAACCAGTTGAACAAGTGATGAACAACAATAAGGAGGAAGAACCGTGACAAACGCCGTTATCGTGGGAGCAGGTCCTAATGGTTTAGCAGCGGCCCTTTTCCTCGCCAATCACGATATTGAGGTGACAATACTTGAAGCTAATTCTTCTATTGGAGGCGGTGCACGATCCGGGGAATACACGCTCCCCGGACTGACACATGACCACTGTTCAGCGTTTCATCCTTTCGGTGTCGGATCAAGTTTTTGGAAAGAGGTAGAACTAGAGAAGTACGGTTTAGAATGGGCATGGTCTGAAGTTGACTGCGCTCATCCTTTGGATGATGGACGGGCTGGGATCCTGTATAGGTCTCTAGACAAAACTGTCGAGCATCTGGGAGTCGACGGAGACATCTGGAGAAAGATAGTCGGGAGCAGCGTAAGGAACTTCGACCTCCTGGCAGAGGACACTTTCCGCCCACTTCTTCATATTCCTCAACACCCAGTCGCTCTTGCCAAGTTCGCTCCATATGCTTCTCTGCCAGCCTCAACACTTATGCGCATGTTTAAAACCGAAGCGGGTAAAGCATTGTTTGGGGGAATCGCAGCCCACGCTTTTACCTCTCTCGACCAACCGCTAACTGCATCGCTCGGAATAATGCTCGCTGCTGCAGCCCACCGGTGGGGTTGGCCGGTAGCAAAAGGAGGATCAGGCGCAATTGTATCGGCTCTAGGAAAAGCTCTCACCCAAAAGAATGTAACGATCCATACTAATAGTCCCGTTATTTCGAAAAGGGATATTCCAACCGCAGATCTTGTTCTTCTAGATCTTTCTCCCCAACAGATCCTCTCCTTGTATGGAGATGAGATGCCATCAAGAATTAAAAAGCAATACTCAAATTTCAGATCTGGATCTTCCGCTTTCAAAGTTGACTATGCAATCAGCGGAGACATCCCTTGGAAAAGTTCACATTGTAGACGTGCAGGCACTGTCCACCTTGGTGGCAATGCCAAAGAAACACTACTTTCCGAATCTTTAAGAGCTAAAGGAAAGATGCCTTCACGACCCTTCGTCCTTGTCGGACAGCAATATATGGCAGATCCTACACGCAGCAATGAAAATCTAAATCCAATTTACGCATATGCGCATGTGCCTAAAGGATACTCAGGAGACGCTACAGGGCTAGTCACTGAACAAATAGAAAGATTTGCTCCAGGGTTCCGTGATCAAATTGTTATGAGCAAAAGCATTAACCCGCAGCAAATGGAATCGTCCAATAGGAACTACCGCAATGGGGACATCATTGGTGGAGGGGGCCTGGCCCCCGGAAAGTAGACACGTCGGGGGTTAGCTATGCTGCTTGGGTCAGTGTAGCTGATGTGAATGCTTCGAAGGTATCGGGGGCTAGAAGGTTGCACCAGGAGTGTCGTCTGCGGGTGTTGTAGCGCATGCACCATCGAAAGACTTCTTGGCGACAGCTGATTGGGCTGTCAAAGACTTTCCGATCACGTAGCACTTCACGCTTTAAGGTGGCGTTAAATGACTCTGCCAAGGCATTATCAGCACTCGTTCCCACCGCGCCCATGGATTGGCGCACACCAAGCTGGGTG
>NZ_KV794819.1:0-533 GCF_001808885.1 Corynebacterium sp. HMSC074E01 | reverse complement strand
CGGGGGAAAGTGGTGCTACCTCTATCGGGCAATCACCGCCGGTGGCCAGACCCTGGACTTCTACCTCTCACCAAAACGCAACGTCGCGGCAGCGAAGCGTTTCCTGGCGAAGACGCTGCGGTCGAATAAATCGGCAGGCTATCCGCGGGTGATCAGCACCGACAAGGCCCCCTCACTCGCCAGGGCAATCTCTGAGCTGAAGGCGGAAGGCGTCTGTCCATCGACGGTCGAGCATCGTCGGGTGAAATACCTCAACAACGTCATTGAAGGCGATCATGGCCGGTTAAAGCGGATCCTGGGGCCGAAAGGAGCATTCAAAAACCGAACGTCTGCCTACCGGACGTTGAAAGGGATGGAAGCGATGCACTCATTGCGGAAGGGGCAGGGCACGATGTTTGCCTATGGTCACCCGAATCCGGATGCAGTGATTGTTAGCCGGGTATTCGAGACGGCCTGACAACACAGGCACATAGCGTTGATCACACAATAAAAACGGAGCTTTCTTGGCTCCCGCCCCAAGTTGCAACAGCACC
>NZ_KV794818.1:0-452 GCF_001808885.1 Corynebacterium sp. HMSC074E01 | reverse complement strand
TGGCTCCCGCCCCAAGTTGCAACAGCACCATAATTTGACCAGTAGGTCCGTATACGGCGACTACTGCTTGGATTGGGTCCTCTGGATAACTAGCAGCATGGTTGGCTAAAGCCGAGATCTCCCCGCAAGGACCACCGAGGAAATGGTGCGCGTTCAAACCGAGTACGTGTTTTCCTGATTTGGTAAGGAGCGCTGCGGCTACAGTGTGGTCTTCTCCGTCCTGAAAACGCTGTGCATGGGTGGTTGCTTTGGCCAGTAAATTTCGAAGTTCGTTGGTAATCACTCTTTAAGGGTAATAATTGCCAACGCGCTTTATCTATGTGAAGACAGAGATCGTGAACACCGGGGTTTCTGAGATGTACCAATCGCTTACAAAGCAAGACAGGACCATACGAGGACGTTGAGTGGATAGAGCGTCGAGTTTTAAGTTCAATGTTAGCTAAGGGCCTTAT
>NZ_KV794817.1:0-287 GCF_001808885.1 Corynebacterium sp. HMSC074E01 | reverse complement strand
TCTCAAAAGCAACCGCAGCCTCAACCGGCTCCTTGACGGACTCATCGACAGTGATCGTAACGACAACCTCACCGTTAGCAGACTCCGGAGTAAAGGTCTTCTCACCCTCACCCAGAACGGTCTTGCCATCAGCCTTGGAAATCAGCTCAGCGAACAGAGTGTATTCCTTACCCGGAACCAGGTTCTCGTAGGTAACACGGTCATTAACCTGCGCACCAGCAACAACCTCGGTTGCACCATTCGCAAAGTCAGCATTCGTCGAAATCTTCGGCTCACCAGACTCATCA
>NZ_KV794816.1:0-465 GCF_001808885.1 Corynebacterium sp. HMSC074E01 | reverse complement strand
ACGGTGACGGGCTTCTCCGTCGTTTTGCCACAGCCTAAAAGAACAAACCTGAAAATACTAAAAGTACATACCTGAAAGTACAGACCTGCAGGGTAGGCGTTGTCAAGCGCCAAGCGGCCAAGATCGGCGACCTGCGAGTATGCACATCCAGGTCTGCACATTTAGAACCTGCTGAACCCAGTCCAACGTGGCCAGGCCCAGGCCCGTCCAACAAAGTTTTGGTGCACGCAGCTGGGCCACGTCTGTCGGTCCTGGAGAAAAGCTGTTCTGTTCGGCTTCCTCGGCAGGGTCAGTTACAGTAGCGGCTGTGGCTACTGGAGAAATTAGCGCAGACCGTCAAAGTTGGGGGCGTTGCGTTTGAGCGACACGTTTGACCTTTGGGAACTTCCCTATGAGGGGAAGACTGTCTACGTCCTGTTTGCAGCACGGGCGATCGGGACCTGACCCCTGTTTGGTAGACACCTG
>NZ_KV794815.1:0-41200 GCF_001808885.1 Corynebacterium sp. HMSC074E01 | reverse complement strand
AACCCCGCAACCGGAGGAACAAAATTCCTGGTTAGAGGGGTTTTGGGCCGCTACGAGAAAAGCCCCTCTATCGAGGAGCTTAACGAGACTGAAAAATACGCTCAGCAGAGCGCCTTACTCAGACTCGGTCGGAGCGCAGGCCGCGCCGATGATGCCAAGCGCAGCTAGCAGGCCGAGGCCACCGGCAGCGTACTGAGCTTCGCGCGGGATGTTGCGGGTTATCGACTCAATCTGCTTCCGGGCAGGCTCAAAGCCCGGGATGTTGAACTGTGTGTTGGCAAACCCAAGGAAGGCTAACGGGATGGCGAGGGCTGCGGGGATGGCGAGACCGAGGACAGTCGGTAGGCAGTGCTCGCCGGCAGAAGAACCGGTTCGGCTAGCAGGCTTGCTGTCTACCTTGACGGTTTCGGAGGTACCGTCGGTGTACTTCACAACGAGGTTGCCCGCAGCGTCGGTGGTCACGGATGTGATGCCGCGACCGTCTTTGCCATCTCGACCGTCCGTTCCGTCCTTACCGTCTTCGCCGTTGCGTCCTGGGGCGCCGTTATCGCCATCGTGGCCCGGCTCGCCTTGGTCGCCCTTCGGACCGGCCAGGAGACCGAGGTTGTCGGTTGTGCCGTCGGTGTAGGTGATGATTACCTCGCCCTTGTCGTTCGTGGTCACGGATTCGATACCGCGGCCGTCCTTGCCATCAGCGCCGTCTTTACCGTCCTTACCGTCGGTACCATCCTGGCCATCAACGCCGTCAGCGCCGTCTCTACCTGGCTTGCCATCGGCGCCGACGACCTTGCCAGTGTCCTCAGTGGTGCCGTCGGTATAGGTGATGATGAGGTGGCCGTTGTCATCAACGGTGACGGACTTGATGCCGCGGGCTTCCTCCGCCGGGTCCGGCTCCTCAGCAGGGTCGCAGTCCTTGAGCTCGTCCGCAGAGCGCTTCACCGTCGCAAGGCTAAAGCCCACCTTGACCGGGTCATGGTCGGAGGAGCGGTAGGGGTTATCAGCCTCAAAGACATCGCCGCCGGTGTAGTTGCGGCGGGAGTATTCCATGGCAATCGGCTCATCGGAGTTGATGTTCCAGGTCTGCGCGGCCTGCGCGTCGACGTACTCGTTAGCCAAGATGTGGTCCAGGGAACCGAGGCGGCCGGAGAACTGGTAGGAGGCCACGTCCTGCCAGTCCTCTTGCGCATTGAGCTCTTCCACCGGGATGGTGTAGCCGGCGTTGCGGAAGACAGAGATGGCATCTTCCTTGGAGTAAGCGTTCAAATCACCCATGACGAAGGTGGCCTTCTTCTGCCACTGCGGCTGCTTGGCCAGCCCATCGAGGACGGCCTGGGCGTGGGCATTGCGCACGTTCGGGTTGTTGCCCTGGCCGTCGCCGGTATCGGCATCACCGTTGGCCACCGAGCCCTTGGATTTGAAATGGTTGGTCACCACCACGAAAGAATCGGGGCCTTCAGCAGCGCACCTATCGGAAACCGACTGGAACTCCGCGGCGAGCGGGGTACGGGCGGTGCCCTTAAAGCGCTCATCCTCCAGCAGCGTTGCCTCACCCACCGGCTTAACACGGTCCTTCTTGTAGATCATGGCGGTGCGGATGACATCCGTATCGGCCGACGCGTTCGCCGGGGCCTTGACGTAATCCCACTTCTCAGAACCCGCGCGGGAGTTGAGCTCACCCACGAGGTACTTCACGGCATCGTCGTAGGAGCCACCCACGGTGTTCGCGGCGTTCTCAATCTCCGACAGGCCAATGACATCGGCATCAAGGCCCTCCAGCGCAGTGAGGATCTTGCCCTTCTGGTCGTTGAACGCGGACTCGGACCACGCACCGCGGAAGGTGGGGCTATCAGAGCCAACACCGTTGCCAAAACGGTCCTTGTAGGATTTTGCGCCGTTGTCCTCGCCCAGGTTGATGAAGAAGTTGAGCACGTTGAACGCCGCCACGGTGTAATCGCCATCCACTTGCGGGGCATCCGGGCGGGCCGGGTCCCACGTAATTGGCAGGTCCGCGGTCGCGGAGTCACCCGTAATCATCGTGGTGGGCTGGAAACGCCACTGGTCGTGACCGTAACCCAGGATGACACCGGAGTCCGCGAACTCCACCTGGTTGGTGGTGCGGATCGTCTTGACCTCCGAACCGTTCTGCATGATGTAGGGCAGCTTCGTGGATGCACCATCGCGGGAGAAGTCGCGCGTGGAGCCGTCGTCCAAGATGACGTACTTCGCCGCGTTAGCGGCCTCCATGTCCTTCTGTTCCTGGGTGCCTGGGGAGACGATGTCCGTGGGCTGACGCAGTGCCTCGGTGCCCGGCGCTAGACCGAGCTCGCCGTAGCGGTTGAGACCATAGTTATCGGTCACGGTGTGCACGCCGGGCTTGAGCAGCATGGACTCGAGCTTCTCTCGCTCTTCATCGCCTTCCGGTAGGGCATCGATGGCCAGCGGGGTGATGGGGGAGAGGGCGTCGTCAAGCGTGGAGCCGGTGCTCAGGGCAACCTGGGTTTGTCCAAAGTACTCATCAACGGTGCCGGTGACCTCGACGGACTCCCCAATTTCTGGGTAGAAGCCGGTGCCACCGGTGTAGACGAAGACCGCTTCGGAGGCCTCGGTCGGCGCGGTCTTTCCCGTGCCCGGGGACTGGATGGTGAAGCCGTTGAGGGATTTCTCGCCCTGCCACACCGCGGTGACAACGCCTTGGGTAGTGACGTTCTGGCCCTTGAACGGGGACTCCGCGCCGGTGCCCTGGATCTCCGGGATGGTGACGGCCGCGCCCGGCTCGGCCGGAGCTGGGTCCGGTTGCGGGGCGGCCCCGCCGGCAGACTTCGGCGTCGGCGCTGCAGCGCTCAAGTCCGCGGCGTTGTCGTCGGTGTCGGTGCCCTTGGCGTCGCGCTGCGCAGAGGTGGAGTTGTTTAGGGCTTGGGCAGGGGAGCCCTCGCTTAGCGACGCCTCCCCGTACCCCACGAGGTCTACCTCGGCACCGGAGGCGTCGTAAATCTTCACCGAGCCCTTGGAGCCGGACAAGTTCAGGTTCCCTTCTGCATCAGGAGCAGGCAGCGGTTCACCGTTGCTGCCGCCACCTTCCTGGATGAGGAAGTAGCCCCCGGCCGGGATGGAGCCGGACAGCTCGTGCTTTCCGCCTGAGTTGCCAGAAGCGGATAGGTACTCCACGGACCAGCCAGTGAGGTCGAGGTCAGCCGAGGTGGGGTTATAAAGCTCGATGAAATCGTGGTTAAACGCGGCACCCTTGTTGCCGCCGCCACCGTAGACCTCAGAGATAACGGCGTTGGAGCCGTCCACCGCCGCACTGGCCTGGGGGACAACAATGCAGGTAGAGACAAGGGCAGCGATGGCGAGTGAGCCAATGCGTTTGAAATGCATGAGAGGTTCCTTGGATAGGTGAGAACAGGACAATGCATCTCGTTCTACCCGGGTTTCGGGGCGCGCGATACCGGAGCGCTTTACGTGAGCTGGGGGTTAAGGTGGGATTCCCCAAGAATTCCTCAGCCGTTTGGTTTGAATTCATCACCCCCCAAGATTCCGAATCTTTCTCGCCGGCGGGATAGACTGGCGGGGCACCTATACTCACGCACAGTAAGGCAAAATTTTCATGGCTCGTGTAGTTGTCAATGTCATGCCCAAGGCCGAGATTTTGGACCCGCAAGGTCAGGCCGTCGTTCGCGCGCTGGGCCGCCTGGGGGTTGCTGGTGTCAGCGACGTGCGCCAGGGCAAGCGCTTTGAGATTGAAGTTGATGATTCGGTCAGCGCCGAGGAGCTGGAGAAGGTGGCTTCCACTCTGCTGGCCAACACCGTGATCGAGGATTACGAGGTCATCCAGTAATGAAGATCGGCGTTATTACCTTCCCTGGCACGCTTGACGACGTCGACGCGGCCCGCGCCGCCCGCACCGCCGGCGCCGAAGTCGTGTCCCTGTGGCATGCGGATGAGGACCTGCGAGGAGTGGACGCCGTCGTTGTCCCCGGTGGCTTTTCCTACGGTGACTACCTGCGCTCCGGCGCAATTTCGGCGCTGGCCCCGGTGATGCGCGCGGTCGTCGATGCCGCGAATAAGGGCATGCCGGTGCTCGGCATCTGCAATGGCTTCCAGATTCTGACGGAGGCCGGCCTGCTGCCCGGCGCCCTGACTCGCAACCAGGGCCTGCATTTCCACTGTGTGGATACCTACCTCGAGGTGGAGAACGCACAGACCTCCTGGACCAGCGAGTTTGAGCAGGGTCAGCGAATCCTGATTCCGGCGAAGCACGGCGAGGGCCGCTTCCAGGCGGATGCGGAGACCGTGGAGCGCCTGGAGGGCGAGGGCCGCGTGGTCTTCCGCTATACCGATAACTTCAACGGCTCCATCAATGGCATTGCCGGCATCACCAACGAGGCCGGCAACGTGGTGGGGCTGATGCCGCACCCGGAGCATGCCATCGATCTTCTCACCGGCCCGTCCACCGACGGTCTGGGTTTGTTTGTGTCCGCCCTCAAGGTCGTCGCTTAACCCGCGCCGACGGTTAAAGGAGAAACAATGACCGTACACAACGACACTGTCGAGCAGGCGGCCTCGCAGCCTGAGCTGGACCAGCCCTACCGCGAATTGGGCCTGAAGGATGACGAATACGCGCACATTCGCGAGATCCTGGGCCGCCGCCCGACCGACGCCGAGCTGACTATGTACTCCGTGATGTGGTCGGAGCACTGCTCTTATAAGTCCTCCAAGACGCACCTGCGCTACTTCGGCGAAACCATGACCGAGGAGATGGGCTCCAAGATCCTCGCCGGCATCGGTGAGAACGCCGGCGTGGTGGACATCGGAGACGGCAACGCGGTGACCTTCCGCGTGGAAAGCCACAACCACCCCTCCTACGTGGAGCCGCACCAGGGTGCCGCGACGGGCGTGGGTGGCATCGTCCGCGACATCATGGCGATGGGCGCTCGCCCGATTGCCGTGATGGACCAGCTGCGCTTCGGCCCGGCTGATGCGCCCGACACCAAGCGCGTTTTGCCTGGCGTTGTCGGAGGTATTTCGCACTACGGCAACTGCTTGGGTCTGCCCAACATTGGTGGCGAAACTGTTTTTGATGAGTCCTATGCCGGCAACCCGCTGGTCAACGCGTTGTGCGTGGGCACGCTGAAGGTGGACGACCTCAAGCTGGCCTTCGCCTCCGGTACCGGCAACAAGGTCATGCTCTTCGGCTCGCGCACCGGCCTCGATGGCATCGGAGGCGTGTCCGTGTTGGCCTCTGACACCTTCGAGGACGGCGCGGAGCGCAAGCTGCCAGCCGTTCAGGTGGGTGACCCGTTCGCGGAGAAGGTCCTCATCGAGTGCTGCCTGGAGCTGTACAAGTCCGGCATCGTCGTGGGCATCCAGGACTTGGGCGGCGCGGGCCTGGCCTGCGCTACCTCCGAGCTGGCCGCCGCCGGCGATGGCGGCATGGAGATCAACCTGGACAACGTCCCGCTGCGTGCGAAGAACATGACCGCCGCAGAGATTCTTGCTTCCGAGTCTCAGGAGCGCATGTGCGCCGTGGTGACCCCGGAGAACGTGGAGAAGTTCAAGGAGATCTGCGCGCGTTGGGATGTCACCTGCGCCGAGATCGGTGAGGTCACCACTGGCAAGCACCTCATCATTCGCCACCAGGGCGAGGTCGTCGTGGATGCCCCGGCCGGCACCATCGCGGACGAGGCCCCGGTCTACGACCGCCCCTATGCTCGCCCGGAGTGGCAGGATGCGCTGCAGGAGTTCAAGGGCGTGGAGAAGCAGGACCTCACCGTAGCACTGAAGAAGCTTGTGGCCTCCCCGGCGCTGTGCTCGCGTGATTTCATCACCGAGCAGTATGACCGCTACGTGCGTGGCAATACCGTGCAGTCCCACCACGCGAACGCTGGTGTGCTGCGCATCGACGAGGAGACCGGCCGCGGTATCGCGGTATCGGCCGATGCTTCTGGGCGCTACACCAAGCTGGATCCGAACATGGGTACCCGCCTGGCGTTGGCGGAGGCCTACCGCAACGTCGCCGTGACCGGTGCCCGACCGGTCGCCATCACCAACTGTCTCAACTATGGCTCCCCGGAAAACCCGGACGTGATGTGGCAGTTCCGCGAGTCCGTGCATGGGCTTGCTGACGGTGCCGTGGAACTCGGCATCCCCGTGTCCGGCGGCAACGTCTCCTTCTACAACCAGACCGGCGAGGAGCCGATCTTGCCGACGCCCGTCGTGGGCGTCCTGGGCGTTATCGATGACGTCCACAAGTCCATCGGCAACGAGCTTGGCCTCGTGGAGGAGCCGGAGGTTCTCGTGCTCCTGGGTGAGACCAAGGATGAGTTCGGCGGTTCCATCTGGCAGCAGGTGAGCGCTCACGAGCAGGGCCATGAGGCGAAGAACGGGCTCAACGGCCTGCCCCCGCAGGTGGACCTGGCTAATGAGCAGCGCCTCGCGGACTTCTTCGTGGGTAACGAGGGCTTAACTGCAGCTCACGACCTCTCTGAGGGCGGCCTTGCTGTCACCGCATTCGAGATGGCTAAGCGCAGCGGCGTGGGCCTGAGCCTGGACCTGCCCAAGGTTCACGAGGATGCCTTTGTGGCCGCCTTCTCTGAGTCCGCCTCCCGCGTGCTCGTAGCAACGACCGCTGACCGCGTCGACATGCTGCTGCAGCGCGCCGAGGAGTGCGGCGTTCCGGCCGTCGTCGTGGGCCAGACCACCGACAACGGTGAGCTGGAGCTCGGCGGCGAGTCCATCGCTGTCTCCGAGCTGCGCGAGGCCTGGGCAGCAACCCTGCCGGACCTCTTCGGCCACGCGGTGGGTGCCAACTCCGTCGTGGAGTAGACCACACATACAACACTGCAACCGGGCAGGGTTCTCGCTTATGCGAGGCCTTGCCCGGTACCTTTTTATCCCTTTATATCTTTTATATCTTCGTCATTTGATGAGCTCAGAGGTAGTCATTAATCCACCAAGACTGGCCGAGGTGAAGATTGTGAGCATGCCGCGAGCCGTGAGGCGATAGCTTTCTAGGAACCAACTAATTAAGCACCGATGGTGCGGGCGATGGTCTGGTCCCAGCTCAGCTTCATCGTTCTAGGGAAGTTGCTGTCAACTGGCTCGCAGGACTCACCATATTCACTTGGGTCCGTAGCTCTCAAAGTACGAGAAGAGCCTAAAGCGTTTCTTCGTCCCAATTGCTGTGAATACCGATACTGGCTTTTTCAACAAGTGGATTGGTGAGGAAGTGCTCGTCTAGTAAAGCCACTACTTTGTTGGGCCAGGTTGATCCGGGAGAGACGGTCCTCAGTAAATGCGCCATGATAATCAAAGCACCAAATAGCCTTTCACTTTGATTCTCTGGCAGGAGGTATAGGTTCCCATTGTTACGGATCACTTCAGTAGGAGCCGGAGCAAAAGAACGATTCCAGAGCCTACCGTGGTGCGCGCAGGTATTCCGAATAACAGTTAGCTGCTCGAGCCAACTCGCCAGCGGATGTTTCTTCGTAAGTCTTTGTTTCTGATTCCTATTCAAACTGGAGAAGTTGATCTTTATTTTCAGCGCTTCCGAAATCGATCGCTGATCGTTGGATCCCAAGCCTGCATAGAGCTTTGAAATGTCCGAAAAATCGAGCACTTCAGCCACAACCCACATGGGATACTGTCCACCGTATTGTTCAATGTAGTGCTTCACGGCGTCGTTCTTCTTTGCCCTCGCGAGTCGTCCATACGCTGTACTCAGCCACGACACGTGGTCAAAGTTTGACCGAAAGTCGTCTGAGCGGAGGTAGAAAGTAGGATCATTGGGGTGTCGAGCACACAGCAGTTCGACGAGCTTGGTTCGCATCGCTACTTCGATTCGCTCCATTCCGTCATGGATTAAGGTACGGAGTTTCCTATCGGCTTCATATAAGGAGACGACCTGTGCAAAGTCGGTACCATCGACGAAGTGGCTAGAACGACTAGTTCCGTCTTCATTGAATTGTCTGGCTGGATACCAATAGGCAGAAAGTCGGTAGTAGCTAACGTGTGAAAACCATTGTTCAGCTAAAGCTCTGTCGATTTTCATGCCACGGTTTTGCAGTCGAATAATATGCTCGTCAATGGTCGCTGCTGGCTTGAGCGATGAAGACATGGGAAGCCAATCTAGAGAGGGGACGAGTTGTTGTGGGGATCGGATCGGCGGAACGGTGCAAATAGAGATCCAGCCCACTCCGAGTTTCCGAAGAGAAACCGGGCGGGCTGAACTATTAACCAAAATTTTACCGTAGGACCTTGAAATGCGTCAATCCCATTTTTCAGGTAGACGTGCACGTTAAAGGTCTAGTTGTTCATCCGAGGCTCGGTGAAATGAGGGTGCATCGGGGAAATCGTCCGGGGTTGTGGCAGCGCTGGGAAATTGCGCCCGAAGTAAGGCAGCAACCTGCTACTGCTTAAGCGCCGATGGTGCGGGCGATGGTCTGGTCCCAACTCAGCTTCATCTGGTGGGAGAAGAGGTTGAAGGTGTGCGAACCCTGGGGGCTGAAGTAACGGTTCACGCGCACCCCGGCGTTGCGGGCGTTGCGGGTGAATTCCTCCGAGCACTGGTTGGCCACCATCTCTACCACGCGGGGGCCGAGCCACTGGGCCGGGTTGTTGGCGCCATCGATGGGGCCCGGGGTACCGGAGGCCGAGCCTACGAAGACTTCGACGTCGCGCAGGCGTCCGGGGTTGGCGTTGGGGTCGTGCTCGAACCACTGCGGGGAGCCCGGCAAGCCCCATGCATTGAAGGAGGAGCCGCCGCCGTAGGCGATCATTGCGGTGGAAGTGGGGAATCCAATCGCGCCGGAGCGTACCGGGCAGCCGGAGTAGGAAGCCGCGGCCTTGTAGCGCTGTGGGGCGTGGCCGGCGATGTCGAGTGCAGCGCCGCCGGTGGAGGAAATGCCGCCGATGGCGTCGCGGCCGGTGCCGTGGAATTCGGCGTCGATCAGCGGGGGCAACTCAGCGGTCATGTAGGTGTTCCACTTGTTGACACCCAGGATAGGATCCTCGGCATTCCAATCGGTGTAGAGAGAGTAAGCGCCGCCAAGCGGCATCACCACGTTGACGTTCTTGCCCACGGCCCAATGGCGGATATCGGAGTGCGTCATCCAGTTCATGCCGGCCTGGCCGCCCTCCACGCCGGGCAGCAAGTAGAAGGAGGGGCGCGGCTTATCGCCCTCGGGGAGCAAGACGTTATTAGAAATCACCGCACGGTTGGCCGGGGACCACACGTCCACCACCCAGTGGTTGCCACCCATGTGGCGCTTCGCGGTGATGAAAGGCTTGTCACCCAGCCAGGGCTGCGGGTTGGTCACGCGCGAGGAAACCTCACCGATGGTGCTGGATTGGGCGGAGGCGGAGCCAATGCCTGCCGACGCCGCCCCCAGTGCCACCATGGCAGCTGCGAACAGCGCCGCGGCGCGGCGAGAACGTGAGACATAGGAAAACATAACGAGTGTAGTTTACGTTGTTAACTCTGCCGAACTGCAAATATCGGCAGAAAACCTGGCGAAAACTTTCGCTCAACCCTTGTCCGCCGCAATGCTCGGCCGTATAGTTACGGGTACGTAAGTTTTGGGGGTGAATGCGTTATTCGCATGACCTGCATTTCAGATAAGGCAAGGGCCATCACTATGAACGCACCCAGTGCTCACATATCTTCCCCGCAAGATTCGCCAGTTGCAGAAAGCGCTATGCGCGATCACAGCACTATGGAGCAGCGCATTCAGCGCACCTACTGGATGGCGGACCGCGGCCCGCGCCCACTAACGCGTGGCTGGGGGCACTTCTTCGCGGCCATTGCCTCCCTGATCGCATCGACGGTTTTGATTACCTTTGCGTGGATGACGCTGCCGTGGTGGCAGGGGCTAGCGGTGACGGTTTATGGCGTCGGCGTGGTTGGTCTCTTTACGGTCTCGGCGTTGTACCACCGCTGGCCGTGGGTATCTATGCGCGCGGTGCAGTGGTGGCGGCGTGCTGATCACGCAACGATTTCGGTGTTCATTGCGGCGACCTACACGCCGCTGTGCGCCATCGTGCTGGACCCGACGCAGGCGCTATGGATGCTGGCTGCTGCGTGGGTGGGCGCCATCATGGGTGTTGTCTTGAACTTGGTGTGGATTAATCACCCACGGTGGCTGGACGTGGTGGTCTATCTCGTGTTGGGCTGGCTCATCCTGCCTCTGTTGCCGAATCTGTGGCAATCCGCTGGACCGGCCGTGGTGTGGCTGCTGTTCGCAGGTGGGGTGGTCTACTCGTTGGGTGCGTTGATGTACGGCTTTAAGTGGCCGGGGCGCAACGCGCGCTGGTATGGCTACCACGAACACTTTCACACCGCGACGATTGCCGCGGCGGTGGTGCACATGGTAGCCATCTGGATGGTTGTTGCGGGCTAGCCGAACGCGAGGGGGATAGCTTTATGGGCGCTATGGAAGGAGCCTATTCGGAGTTGGTGAGGTCCTCAGCGAGCGGGTACTCGACGACGAGGCCCTGGCAGAGTACACGTGCGTTAGGGTTGCCATCCCACGTGGGGTTGAAACCAACAGCGTGCAGCGCTTCGACGAGTAGCTCGCCAACGGCCACAGGTGTGCTGAGCTCGGCATCGGTTTTCATCGTGCCGAAACCGAAGAAGAGGTCTCCGGTATGGATCAGCCTGTCGACGTCCTGCATGTGGCAATAAACATATCCTGCGGCACCGTCTTCTTCCGCCATTTCGGCGCCGCACTCAGCGCCGTCGGAGGCGTCCCACCCCTCGTCAAAGCTGAAAGCTAGGTTGCGCTGTCGCAGTTCACCCCGAAGGGTGTCGAGGCGCTGTGCGTCTGCGGACTTCTCTGTGACCTTATGTGCGTACTCAGCGGCAACTTCGTCGATGATGGCATCGAAGTCTTCCGGGAAGGGATCCGTGCGCACTGTCGTCCACTCGGAAGGATCGTCGAGAAGCTCAATGAAGTCATTGTGAATGTCCTGGCGTGAATGGCCGTGGCACAGATGAAGCGAGATGTCGTTGCGGAGGGTGCCGGAAACCAAGAGGTCATCGGAAGGCGGGAAGGAACTGGAGAACATGGCGTGTGAGGTAGTCATGCTTGTGGATGTTAAATGCGTGATACTGCGCGTGACTGAAAAACAGGGAGGGCACCCCGCCAGGTGGCGGAAGTGCCCTCAGCATGCGTGGAGTGGCTAGACGTGGAGCGGATCCACACCGGCCTCGGTGAGCATCGGGATGTTGTGGACCTCAGGCGGGACGCCGAAGGCATCCACGAGAACGACGGACCACGGTGCCAGCGAATCAACAAGGTCGTTGATGGCGGCGCGGGCAGCCTTGATGCGGCCAGCCGGGATCAGGTTGTGCTCCTGGTACCAGCCCGCGTGCTGAACCAAGGTGTCGAAGACGAAGAGGTGGCGCAGCTGCTCAAAGACCTGGCGCGCCAGCGAACCTTCCTCAAGACGCTCCTCTGCCTCAATCATGGCCTGGACCAACAAAGTATCCACACGAGCCCAGCCGGCGGCGATGAGGTGATCCTGGCACTGGTCAACGATGGCAGCAGCCTGCACCTTATCGGCCTTGCGGGCCGGCTGGATGCGGCGCACGAGGGAGAAGAGGATGGACTGGGCGCGGTCGTCGATCAGCTTGGCCTGGTAGGTGGCGTCGAAAAGCGAAGCCTCAGAGGGATTCACGCGGTCCACCAGGCTTTGCAGACGGGTGGTGAAACCGTAGCGGCGACGAACCACATCGGTGGCGGTGGAGGCTGCGTACTTCACGGTGTCCCACGGGCTCATGTCATTCATCGCGCGGCCATAAGCGGTGAGCAGGTTCTTGCCCACCATCTGAATGAGCACCGTGTTATCACCCTCGAAGGTCGCGAAGACATCGGAATCGGCGCGGTAGGTGGTCAGGCGGTTCTCTGACATATAGCCGGCGCCGCCGCAGGCCTCGCGGCATTCCTGAATGGTGCGTGTAGCGTGCTGGGTCTGTGCAGTCTTGATGGCTGCGGCCAGAGACTCCATCTCGCGAGAGGCGAATTTCTGCTCTTCGGTCGGTTCCGTCACAGACCAGGTGCCAGCCTCGTGCTGATCGTTTTGCTCCTGGTAGCGCTCCAGAATCTGGTTGTAGAGCAGGTGCAGTGCGTACGTACGGGCCAGCGGAATGAGTAGGCGGCGGCGGTGCTGACGGTGCTCGATGAGGCGCTTTTCCGCGCCGGTGGCGCCTTCGAACTGGCGGCGGCGGTTGGCGTAGCGAATCGCAATGTCCAGGGATGCCTCGGTGGCGGCACCCGCTGCGCCGGATACGCCGATGCGGCCGCGGATGAGAGTGCCCAGCATGGTGAAGAAGCGAGCATTCTTGGACTCGATGGGGGAGGAGTACTTGCCGTTCTCGTCCACATCGGCGAAGCGGTTGAGCAGGTTTTCGCGCGGCACGCGGACGTTGTCGAAGCGCAGGGTGCCATTATCGACGCCTACCAAACCACCCTTGTGGCCATGATCGCCCAAGGTAACGCCTGGCAGCTCCTTGCCTTCTTCATCGCGGATGGGGACGATGATGGCGTGGACGCCGTGGGAGCGGCCGTCGCTATCCGGGGTGATGAGCTGGGTGAAGACGACGGCCGCGCGGCCATCCTTGGCGGCGTTACCGATGTAGTTCTTCACCGCGGAATCGGAGGGGGTGTTGATGATGAACTCATCGGTATCCGGGTCGAAGGTGGCGGTGGTCTCGAGGGATTGCACATCGGAACCATGGCCGCGCTCAGTCATGGCGAAACAGCCCGGCAACTCCAGGCTGGCGGCCTTCTCAACCCACTTGAGGTGGCGCTCGGTGCCTAGCTGATCCAGCGCTCCACCCCACAGGCCCCACTGCACACCGGACTTAATCGCCAGCGAACCGTCGACCCACGCCAAGCCCTCGAGGGTGAAGGTGGAGAGATTTGGCTTGCCGGCACCGCCGTTGGCGCGGCGCAGGCCGTGGTTGAATCCGCCGAAGTCACGAACCTTGGAGAGGTTCTCAAAGGTGTGTAGGCGCTGCTCCGCCATGGGCAGATCCGGGTTCGGGAAGAGCGAAGGATCGTTGAGGAAGGTGCGCAGCTCCTGGCGGAAGGCGGCGTGGGGGCCGTCGAGAAGCGCGGCAAGCTCGGTGGCGACGGAAGGCTTGGGGGTGGTGGGCAGGCGGTGTGGGCTGCGGGCCTCGGCCTTGGGGGCGTCGGTGGAGGCCTGGTTGTTGAGCTCTGGGGAGACGGGTTTCTTGTCCGAGGAGGACTTGGTGAGTGCCATGGTGGGGTCCTTTCTGGGAGGGAAGTTTTTAGCGCTCGACGATGGCCGCGACACCCTGGCCGCCGGCGGCGCAGATGGAAATGAGGGCGCGTCCGCCGCCGTTTTCTTCAAGAATCTTGGCGGTGGTGGCGAGGATGCGGGTGCCGGTGGCGGCGAAGGGGTGGCCGGCAGCAAGGGAAGAGCCCTTGACGTTGAGCTTGGCGCGGTCGATGGGGCCCAGCGCGGACTGCAGGCCGAGGCGCTCGCGGCAGTAGGTTTCGTCCTCCCACGCAGACAGGGTGGCGAGTACCTGGGAGGCGAAGGCTTCGTGGATCTCGTAGAAATCGAAATCCTGCAGGCTCAGATTGTTGCGCTCCAGCAGGCGAGGAACCGCGTAGGTAGGGGCCATGAGTAGGCCATCTGGGCCGTGGACAAAGTCGACGGCCGCGGTTTCGGAATCCACCAGGAAGGCGCGGGGCTCGATGTTGTGCTCAGCCGCCCACTCTTCAGAGCTGAGGAGAGCGACGGAGGCGCCGTCGGTCAGCGGCGTGGAGTTGCCTGCTGTCATCGTCGCCTGTGTGCCGTGCTGCTCGGCATCGCGTTTACCAAAGACCGGCTTGAGCTTGGCTAGGGACTCCAGGGAGGAATCCGGACGCAGGTTGGTATCGCGATTGACGCCGAGGAAGCCGGTGGTGAGGTCATCGAAGAAACCCTCCTCCCAGGCCTTGTGGAGGTTCTGGTGGGAGGCGAGTGCCAGCTCGTCCTGGGCTTCGCGGCTGACGTTCATCTCGCGGGCGGTGATGGCGGCGTGGTCACCCATGGAGAGATCGGTGCGGGGTTCGCCGTTCTGCGGCTGTTCCGGGGCCAGCTGCGACGGGCGGATGGAGCCGATGAGCTGGGCGCGCTGCGCGGCCGTCTTGGCGCGGGTGAGATTGAGTAGTGTGCGGCGCAGCGTGTCATTGACAGCCAGCGGGGCATCCGAGGTGGTGTCCGTGCCTCCTGCGATGCCGGCGGAGATCCGGCCTTGGGCAATGGCATCACCGACATGGATAGCTGCCGCAAGAGAAGTGCAGCAGGCCTGCTGCATATCGAGTGCTGGGGTGGTCGAGTCGAGCGCGGAACCGAGGACCGACTCGCGGGTCAGATTGAAATCGCGGGAGTGCTTGAGCACAGCGCCGGCGGCGACGAGGCCGAGGCGTTCGTCGTGAAGCCCGTAACGTGCGACGAGTCCATCCAGCGCACTGGTGAGCATGTCTTGGTTGGACGCGTGGGCGTACTGCTTATTGGAGCGAGCAAAGGGAATGCGGTTACCGCCGAGGATGGCTACGCGGTGCGGGGGGTTGGTCATTGAAAACTCCTTCGCGAGTGGTCTGGTGCGAATCGTCCCAGCGGGAGGGGGGAGCAACCCGACTGTTCATTTCGCGTCACAACTAAAGTGATATTGTTAGTTCTATCACTCAATTAACTAACCTTGCAACCAGCTCAACAAAGCTCGCAAGGTTGTGAAGAATCGAGAAAGGAACATGCCAGCCTATGTCGAACGTCACATTTGCTGAGAAGCTCATCAACTCACCGCTCGCCGCCAAAGCAGGAGTACCCCAAGGCCACCCCCTGCGTCGCCACAAGGCTGGGGAACCAGCGCTCGATGGCCCCATCGTCATTGGCGGCCAGGGGCGCATCGCTGAGTTTCTGAGTTCCCAGCTAGCCGTGGACTACCAGGTCATCAATGCTTCCGCGGAGGCGAAGCGCGCCGCCCTCGTCTTCGACGCCACCGGCCTGGACACCCCCGAAAAGCTGCGCGAGCTCTATGATTTCTTCAACCCGCAGATGCGCAACCTCCTGCCGTGCGCGCGCTTGGTGGTCGTCGGCACCACCCCGGAAGCTGCGGACACTATCGACGCCCGCATTGCCGCCCGTGCCCTCGAAGGGTTCACCCGTTCCCTGGCCAAGGAAATGCGCAAGGGCGGCACCGTAAACCTGGTCTGGGCAGACCCCGCTGCCACCACAGAGGTGGAGTCCACGCTCCGCTTCTTCCTTTCTGGGAAGTCGGCCTTCGTGGACGGGCAGGTTGTGCGCGTCAGCGCTCAGGGACACGATTCCCCGGCATCCAATGGCGAAGCGCAGAACTGGGAGCAGCCCCTTGACGGGCGGTTGGCGGTGGTGACCGGTGCGGCCCGCGGCATTGGCGCCACCATTGCTGAGGTGCTGGCGCGTGATGGTGCGAGCGTTATCTGCATCGACGTCCCGCAGGCCAGCGAGCATCTGGCAAAGACGGCGAACAAGGTCAAGGGTACCGCGCTGCCTCTTGACGTCACCGACCCCCAGGCCGCCGACAAGATTGCCCAGCACGCGCAGGAGCGCCACGGCCGAGCCATCGACGTCATCGTCCACAACGCCGGTATTACCCGCGACAAGCTTATGGCCAATATGAATGAAGGCCAGTGGGATGCTGTCCTGGCCGTTAACCTTCTGGCGCCGGTGCGCATCACCGAAAACCTCCTGGAGTCTGGCTCCCTCGCGCCGGGTGCCGCAGTGATTGGTGTGTCCTCCATGGCGGGTATTTCCGGCAATCGCGGCCAGACGAATTACGCCACCACTAAGGCCGGAATCATTGGGCTGGTCGACGCCCTGCGTCCCGTCCTCGCTGAGAACGGCTCCACCATCAACGCCGTGGCGCCGGGCTTTATTGAAACCGCCATGACCGCGGCGATGCCGACCGGCCCGCGCGAGATCGGCCGCCGCCTGAACTCACTGCAGCAAGGTGGCTTGCCTGTCGACGTCGCCGAGACCGTCGCCTTCTTCGCCTCGCCGGCCTCCGCCGCGGTGAGCGGCAACACCGTCCGCGTTTGCGGCCAGAACCTCATGGGAGCCTAAATGAACGTCACCACACTCAACGAGATTCCAGATCTTCCTGCGCTCTATCGCAAACTCACGGTGGGCGCGGTGCCCATCCCCGGGCTGGGGGCAGGCAAGCGCAAGGTCGACGACCCACAGACTGCTTACCGGGTCGCGGGAGTGCGCGTAGACACCGAGCACCTGGCTCGCTACTGCCAAGCCACGGGCCTGCGCCTGGGCAACGAGCTGCCCGCTACTTATCTGTACGCGCTGGCCTTCCCGCTCGCCATCAAGGTGATGGCCGCTCCGGATTTTCCTTTCCCCGCTGTGGGCGTGGTGCACCTGTCCAACCGCATTGAGCAGACACGCCCGCTGCGCGTCGACGAGCGCTATGACATCGCCGTGCATGCGGAAAACCTGCGCCCACACCGCAAAGGCTTGGTCATCGATATGGTGACCACCTACAGCGTGGGCGGCGAGGAGATCTGGCGCCAGACATCAGTCTTCCTAGGCCAGGGTGCGAAATTCACCAAGGACACCCCGCGGCAAGTGAGAACCCGCCCAGAAGCCGAGCGTTTCCTCGACTTCCCCGGCGACGAGGTGGGGACCCCTACGGCAACGCTGCGCTTTAGCGCCGAGAGCACTCGCGTCTATGCGGCGGCGTCTGGTGATAAGAACCCCATCCACGTCTCCGCCGTGGGTGCCAAACTCTTCGGTTTCCCCGCGCCCATTGCGCATGGCATGTACACGCACGCCCGTATGCTGTCGGTGCTTGACGGCACCCTTCCGGGTGCTGTTCGCATCAGCGCGGACTTCTACAAGCCGGTCATTCTTCCGGCGACCACGGGTGTCTACGTGGCCCCAGGCGGCGAAACGGACGGCGGTGGTAAAAACCGTACTCTTACGTTGCGCAAGGCCAAGGACCCCAGCTCACTCCACGTGGTGTGCAGGGTTGAGCCGCTGGATTAGCAATTAATCCACGTGCTGGTGCTTCGGTGCCACCACCAGTGGCTTCGGGGAGTACTTGCCGCGCAGTCCGCGGAGGATGCCGGCGTGCTCCCAGAGGCGCTTGTCCTCCTCGGTGCGGGGAGTGAACTGGCGGGCGGCTAGTGGCTGCCAGTCAGCATCCATCGCCATGTAGGAGACTGTGGCGTGGATGGCGGTCTCCAGTTTTTCGCGGCCGCCGCGCGGGTTGCCCGAGCGCACGTGGACGGACATCTGCATCGAGCGGGTATCCGTGCGCATCATACGGGCATCCACCTCGATGAGGTCTCCAATATGAATCGGACGGTAGAAGCGAATACCACCGGCATAGACCGCAACGGTGTGCTCGCCCGACCATTCCATGGTGCAGGCAGCGCCCGCCTCATCAATCCATTCCATCGCCGTTCCGCCGTGGACGTTGCCGCCCCAGTTGACGTCGGTGGGCTTGGCCAAGAAGCGGTTGACCATGCGGGGAGCGTCGGACGGGCCGTCATAAGTCTGCTTTTCCATCTCCGCTTCGATGGCTTTGCGCAGCTCGATGCGGGATTCCGCGGCCTCCCATACGCGCTGGTGCTCAGTGGAGTCCGGAATCAGCGGCGGAACAGCCACCGACTTCCCGGTTTCGGTATCTTTGGCTACGAAGATGACGAGGCAGTCGCACGCGCGGGTAAAGATGCCATCGCGCGGGTCTGCGGAGAGCACCTCGTTGACGATGTGCATGGAGGACCGCCCCGTCATCGCGATGCGCGAGCGCACCTCCACCAAGTGGCCCGAAGGGATTGGGCGCGTGAAGTGGATGTGGCCCACGTAGGCAGTCACGCAGTAGGTGCCCGACCACTGGACCGCACACGCATAGGCAGCCTTATCGATCCACTCCAAAACACGCCCGCCGCCGATGCCTTGGGCGCCGGCGATGGTGAGATCTGTCGGGGCGGCCATAAACCGCAGCGTGATGGAGGGGGACTTCCCGGTCGGGACAGGCTTCTTTTCTTCCGAGGAGCTTGGTGGCATGGTTGGTGACATGGATAACAAAGTATCAGGGAGCGTGCGTAGCGTATGAAGAAGGCTGTTGATGCCGCAACCACCCGTGCCGCTGTCGAAGCAGTGGAGGAGTGGATTCGTGACCCTGAAGGGGTGGAAAAGCCAGGTCGCCCGGCTCTTGCGAAAGCCACTCGGACCACAGCCCGCCTGTTAGAGGCGGACGCGCCGGGCCACTCCGTGGAACTGCGGGTCCCCCCATTCGTGGCAGTGCAGTGTATTGACGGGCCCCGGCACACCCGGGGCACCCCTCCGAATGTGGTGGAGACGGATCCCCAGACATGGTTGCAGCTGGCCACGGGCGTCCTGGACTGGGAGCAGGCGCTTCACGACGGCCGCGTGGACGCCTCCGGCTCCCGCTCTCACGAGATCGCTGGCTGCCTGCCCGTGATTCCGTTAGTTTTCACTGGCCGGAACAGCTAGGATTAGCGCCGTGGTAGCTGAACACGTCCAGAGCATGACTAAGCCCCTGTCTACGGATCCCAGCCTGGATCCGGAGCCCCGCGAAGAGTGCGGAGTCTTCGGTGTTTGGGCACCAGGAGAAGAGGTTTCCAAGTTAACCTACTTCGGACTTTTCGCCCTCCAGCACCGCGGCCAAGAGGCCGCCGGCATCGCGGTCGGGGATGATGACCGCATTGTTGTCTTCAAAGACATGGGCCTAGTCTCCAATGTTTTTGATGAATCCATCCTCACCTCACTGCACGGAAACGTGGCCGTCGGTCACACGCGTTATTCCACTGCGGGTGGCAAGGAATGGTCGAATGTGCAGCCGATGTTTGGGACGTCGCCCAGCGGCGTCGATATCGCGCTTGGTCACAACGGCAACCTGGTGAACTACCAGGAGCTGCGCGCCGAGGCCGTGGAACGCGGGCTCATCAAGCCGCAGGAAGAGTCCGTCTCGGACTCCATGTGTCTGTCCATCTTGCTGGCTGATGGCGTGAGCGAAGACAGAAGCGTGTTCGATTCCGCTCTGCAGCTCTTGCCCACTGTGAAAGGTGCGTACTGCCTGACCTTTACGGACGGGCACACCCTCTACGCCGCCCGCGACCCGCATGGCGTGCGCCCGCTAGCCCTCGGACGGCTTAACACCGGCTGGGTGGTTGCTAGCGAAACCTGTGCGCTCGACATCGTGGGCGCGCAGTTCATCCGGGAAATCGAACCGGGCGAACTCGTCGCTATCGATGAGACCGGCATCCGCTCCGAGCGCTTCGCGGAAACACAGCGCCACGGCTGTGTCTTCGAATATGTCTATCTGGCTCGGCCAGATACGAATATCAAGGGCCGCTCCGTCAACGCCACGCGCGTGGAAATTGGGCGGCGCCTAGCACGCCAGTACCCGGCACCCGATGCGGACATGGTGATCCCCGTTCCTGAGTCCGGCAACCCGGCCGCCGTGGGGTATGCCCGCGAATCCGGGCTGACCTTTGCGCATGGCTTGGTGAAGAACTCCTATGTGGGGCGCACCTTCATCCAGCCCACACAGTCTCAACGCCAGATGGGCATTCGCCTCAAGCTCAATCCGCTGCGGGAGGTTATCGAAGGCAAGTCGATCGTGGTGGTGGATGATTCGATTGTGCGTGGTAACACGCAGCGCGCACTGATTCGGATGCTGCGGGAAGCCGGCGCTGCCGAAGTCCACGTGCGCATTGCCTCCCCGCCGGTGAAGTGGCCATGCTTCTACGGCATTGACTTTGCCTCCCCAGGCGAGCTCATTGCCAACGCCAACCCCTCCGATGATCCGGAAGAGGTAGCACAGACCATTTGCACCGCGATTGGTGCTGATTCGCTGGGGTTTGTCTCCATCGATGAGATGGTGGCGGCCACCGAGCAGCCCCGCAGCGAACTGTGCTGCGCATGCTTCGACGGTAAATACCCACTTGGACTGCCCGCCGGAAACCCCAATGCTGAGGCCGTGCGCACCCTGCAGGGCTCGACGACAAACTAAGGAATAAGGACTAAGTCACTCATGAGCGAGAACACGTATGCTGCCGCCGGCGTCAACATTGAGGAAGGCGACCGCGCAGTAGAGCTAATTACCCCCCACGCTAAGCGCGCCACCCGCCCCGAGGTGATGGGTGGGCTCGGCGGCTTCGCCGGCCTATTCAAGCTGGGGAACTACAAGGAACCGGTCCTCGCAGCTGGCTCTGATGGCGTGGGCACCAAGCTGGCCGTGGCCCAGGCCATGGACAAGCACGACACCATCGGCATCGACCTTGTCGCCATGTGCGTGGATGACCTTGTCGTGTGCGGCGCCGAGCCGCTTTTCCTGCAGGACTACATCGCGGTGGGCGAGGTTGTGCCGGAAAAGGTAGCGGAGATTGTGAAGGGCATTGCTGAGGGCTGCGTCCAGGCTGGTGCTGCCCTCCTCGGCGGCGAGACTGCGGAGCACCCAGGTGTGATGGGCAAGGACGAATACGACGTCTCCGCCACCGCTGTTGGCGTGGTGGAGGCTGATGAGCTCCTCGGCCCGGACAAGGTACGCGACGGCGACGTGCTTATCGCGATGAAGTCCTCCGGCCTGCATTCCAACGGCTACTCCCTGGCGCGCTACGTGCTCCTAGAGCAGGCGGGTCTGCCGCTCGACGGCTACATGGAAGATCTCGGCCGCACCCTCGGGGAGGAGCTGCTGGAGCCAACTCGCATCTACGCCAAGGACTGCCTGGCCCTGGTATCTGAGTGCGCGGTGTCCACCTTCTGCCACGTCACCGGCGGCGGCCTCGCCGGCAACCTGGAGCGTGTCATCCCGGAGGGCCTGACCGCTGAGGTGAGCCGCTCGACGTGGACTCCGGGCCAGATCTTCAAGACCATTTCCTCGGTGGGCAAGGTTGCGCTCGAAGAGATGGAGAAGACCTTCAACATGGGCGTCGGCATGATCGCCGTCGTTGCGCCGGAGGATCGCGAGCGCGCACTGGCCATGATGACTGCCCGCCACGTTGAAGCATGGGAGTTGGGTACCGTCCGCGTTGCCGAAGAAGGCGAGCCGCGCGTTCTTATGACGGGGGAGCACCCAGGGTTCTAGGTCCTAGGCGCGGAACCTGGGAAAGGAACAGGGCCGGCAGTTTCCTCCTCTTATTGAGGGGGAAGCTTGCCGGCCCTTTGCTTACGTGCTGTGCACGGTGGGGAAGTGATCCACGCGCTTAGCGTGCGTCGGAATCATCCTCATCCCACTCGTCCGAGTCCCAGCGATCCGCATAGTCCTCGTAGTCCGCGTACTCCGAGTACGGGTCCTCGTCCTCATCGCGGGAGCGCTTGGAGTTTTGTGAGGCGAGTTCACGCTGGAGCGAATCCAGATCCATCTCGGGCGAATTGTACTTCAGCTGGCGTGCAACTTTGGTCTGCTTTGCCTTTGCGCGTCCGCGTCCCATGTGCATGACCCCCTTGAGGTGTGTAGGGCGGTCCAGGGATTCTTGGCCGCCCCATCGTCTTAGTCAGATATGTGTATGTTCCTGTAAGACACCATAGCCTGTGTGACGAAAAAATTCCGAACTACCCCCCAGCGTCGCGTCGAAAAGGGCTGTAGCCCGCGGAGAAGAGGCGAATGTGTAATTCGCCACTATTTCCCGCGCAGGCGGTCCACAGCGGCGCGCCCAGCCTTGGGCCCCTCATCAGTGGGGATGGAATCTGGTTCAACCGATGCCGCCACAGGACCAATGCTCAGATCCCCGTGGTTGAGAGCACTGCGCTTAATCAGACCAAGGGCGATGGGGCCATAATCGCAATCCTCCACCACGGTTCCGAGCCTGCCAACGCGCCGACCCCCGAGCGTGATGTCGGCGCCGCTATCAGGGCGCTCTGGGGCAGACCCGTCGAGGTAAAGCATGACCAGCAAACGGGGAGAGCGGCCGAGGTTTTCTACGCGCGCTACTGTCTCCTGTCCGCGGTAGCAACCTTTTTCTAGGTGAACGAACGCGGGCACATCGTCGTTGCGTCGGATCCATTGTGGGACCTCATGGGCGATGGTCTTTTCATCAAGGTCAGCGGCCAGTTCGGGCTCACGTGCGCGTACTCGTTCCGCGGTATAAGCCATGAGACCCGCTAGGCTTCCGCCCTGTTTCTCCAGCTCTGCTACGGCAGCATCCAGCTGTGGGCGCGGCACGAGGAAATCCTGGCGCGGGCAGCCCGGCCACTGCATGCAGCGTTCGACCAAGGCCGTCGAAGGCTTCTGCAGTGTTTGACCTAGCACGGTGATGATCGCCGCGTCTGCTTCCTCTACAGTGACCTCGGACCAGAACACCATGGCGGTGAGAAAATCCCGCAAAGAATCGAACTGTGCTGTGGGCACGTCGAGGTAGAAGGTGTCCCCGTCGAAGGACAGATCCATGTGGTGCAGGACGTGGCCCTGAATGTTGAGGTCAAGGGCGCCTGCGGAAAAGCCACTGTCTACGTCGTCGAGCTTCTGGCTCAGGAGGTTATGCAGGAAGGCGCGGGCATCGGGGCCAGACACCGCGATGACGCGGCGATGGGAGCGGTCGATGATGGCGGATCCTGTTTCCACCACGCGCTGCTCCACGAGGGGGTTTCCATAGTGCCAGGGGACCCCGGAGACATCGACAAGCGTGGTGCCCTGGAACTCAGCGGCTCCGGGCCGGGAAAGAAGTGGCGAAGAGTAACTCACGCCCTCCGATGGTAGGGCATAATCGGGTCTATGAGCCTTCAGCGCAGGAAAGAGCCGGTCATCTACGTTGTGGAACCGTTTGGAGGGTCGGTGCGGCGCCATATGCCGAACCTTCCGTTGGTCTATTGGGATGATGCCGCGGTGACGCGCGGCGATGGGATCTTCGAGTCCCTCCTTGTTCGCAATGGCAAGGCCGCTAATTTTCACCGCCACGCGGAGCGCTTCCGGCATTCCGCCCGCGCGCTCGATCTGCCGGAGCCGCCGATGCACAAGTGGCAAGAAGCCACTGAGCTGGCCATCGCGGACTTCTATGGCCCCGCCGGCACGGAGGGAGAGGAGGGCTCGTCGCTAGAAGCCAAGTGCACGTGGACCTATACCCGGGGCCGCGCTTCTACCGGGGTGCCCACGGCTTGGGTGGTGGTTCAGGAGGGGCCGGACGCGGTTGTGGCGCAGCGTGCTACCGGCGTCAAGGTAATGAGTACCCCGCGTCTGTGGCAAGTAGCGGAGGAGCTACCGGCGAAAACGCTGAATTACGCGGCCACTATGGCCACGCTGCGCCTGGCGCGTGAGCGCGGGTTTGATGACGTGATCTTTACTGATCCCGATACCGGGCTGGTGTTGGAAGGCGCCACCTCTACCGTGGTGGCGGTCAAAGGGTCGAAGCTGCGCACGCCCGCCGGTAAGGGCATTTTGCCCGGCACGACGCAAGCGGCGCTCTTCGAATACGCCTCCGAGCAGGGCTATCGCTGCAAGGCGAAGGAGCTTGACCTGCGCTACCTCGAGGAAGCTGACTCGGTGTGGCTGGTGTCCTCAGTGCGTACGGCGGTGCGCGTGACGCGCCTGGATGGCAAGAAACTCAAGGCGCCGGCGAACGCGGAAGAAATACGCGCGCTGATCGACGCCGCCCTAGCCCGCTAGATTCCCTCGTACTACGAGCTAGCGTTAGCTAGCTCAGCTAGCTCGCCTGCTGATTAGCCTGCCACGCGGGTGAGCTCGGCGGACATGAAGGGGCGCATTTCGCCGTCGACAAGCCGCTCATCTACCCAGCCCAGGTTGTTGTTCGGCATGAGGCCGTACATACGCTTGCCGGGGCCGAGGTTGGTAGGCCCTGTTTCCGTGACCATGGTGGACGCAGATTCCAGCTGCCAGGCGCGCTCGTTGAACAGCGAGCCGTAGAAGATCTCGTTGATGCCGTTGGAGGAGGTGTAGGTCATCTCAATCTCGTCCTTGAGGGAGATGCGCCAGAATCCGGACTCGCGGACATCTGGGCCCACCGGTTTGCCCTCAGAATCGATCTTCCAGGTGCGGGAGGTGTAGGTCAGGTAGTTCTCGCCATCGTGGGCGATGATGAGCTGCTGGCCAAAGGCGTATTGTTCGCCGTCGGTGCTGTGAGCCTGGCCTTCGCCCTGCCAGACGCCAACGAGGGGGAGAAGCCCCAGGAGGCCATCGTGCAGTGACGGGCCCTGGCGTAGGTTCGCCGTCTCATCCGGCAGGGGGTTATCAGCCACATCAACGGTAGGAATGTTGCGGGAGGCAGCGTCCTTCCACGCTTCAGCAGCTTGGTTAACGGCTGCGTTGCCGTCGATCTTGGTGTTCTCCGGGTGGGTATTGTCCGTCTGGTTTTCATTACTAGTCTGTTCGCTCATGCTGCCCCAGCGTAGTCGTGGTGGCATCACGGAAACCACTAGGCTCCAGTAGTCTTGGGAGCCATGCGCGTTTTGCTGATCTCAAACCCGTACTCCACGAGCCAGAATTCGGCCCTTTTCCGCGAGGTTCTGCCCGTTATTCGGGACGTGGAGGGGCTGCAGCTGCTGGCTCGCTTCACGCATTACCCGGGGCAC
This sequence comes from Corynebacterium sp. HMSC074E01, assembly GCF_001808885.1. Classification (NCBI taxonomy): domain Bacteria; kingdom Bacillati; phylum Actinomycetota; class Actinomycetes; order Mycobacteriales; family Corynebacteriaceae; genus Corynebacterium; species Corynebacterium sp. HMSC074E01. The sequence continues at coordinate 16,648 of NZ_KV794815.1, read as the reverse complement.
GCGCAGGATATGGTGCGCGGCATGACGCGGGAAGACTTCGATGTCATCTTGGTCTTCGGCGGCGATGGCACGGTGAATGAGGTTGTCAACGGGCTGCTGGGTCCTGCAGATTCCGCAGAGCGCCCCAGCCCCCAGGAGATTCCAGCACTCGCAGTGATCCCCACTGGTTCCGCCAATGTCTTCGTTCGCGCCCTTGGGTTCCCCAATACTCCGGTCGAGGCAGCGCACGTGTTGGCTCGGATGCTGGAACGCAATACGCGCCGCACCGTCTCCTTAGGTGTGTGGAATGACAGATGGTTCGCGGTCAATGCTGGTTTCGGGCTGGATGCTGACGTGCTGGCGCGCGTGGACCGTGCTCGGGAGTTGGGCTTTGCAGCCACCCCGCTGCGCTATTTGGCTGTGGCCTTTCAGGCCTATCAGCGCGCCCGCATCCGCCCACCGCGCATTAGCGTGCGTGCGCGCTCGAGTTCGGGAGAAACCTTCGCGGCTGACGACGTACCCGTCATGTTCACCTCCAACACCAACCCGTGGACTTTCCTCGGCCCGCTGCCCGTGGTGACTAATCCGCGCAACTCCTTCGACCAGGGCCTTGGCCTATTCGGGGTGTCCGACCTCGGCGGCATTGATGGTCTCGTCGGCGTGCTCCACCTCTTCGGTGTGGATCACCGCCACTGGCTGAATAAGGTCACGGATGCCCGCACGCTGCACTTCGAGGATGCCGTCGAGGTGGATCTGGTGTGCCCGAAACCGCACCGCTTCCAGGCAGATGGGGAATCGGAGGGCACCTTCACGGAGGTCCACCTGGAATCGGAAGCGGACGCGCTGGAAGTCTTCGCCCCCGTCGATCCAGCCCCGCCCATGCACCGCAACATCCGCCGGATCCTGCGGGACCTCGTTCGAATCAACTAGTTTTGGCGCCAACTCGGTGGCGTCGTTGGCGCGCTGCCCACTTCATTGGCCGTGTCCTGTGCCTTCTGCGCTGCATCTTCGACGGCCTTTTCTTCTGAGCCGTCGATCTCTAGTGGCGAGAGCTGCGCCGTCTTCAACGTGATGTTGCGGCGCTGCACCTCGAAGGTGATGGAGCCGCCGTGCAGTTTTACGGAGGTGGCTTGGGAAGGCAGGGGGAGCTGGCGGGTATCCAAGACTAAACCGAAAGCCTTCTTGAGGCGTTCATCATCGGTTCCATAGACGCTCATGCGAAACTCTGGGCCGACGAGGCGCAGCGTCACCGTCGCGGTGGACTTGGTGTTATCTCCTGGTAGCGTGCCGGTGAGCTCAGCTTCGGCCGAGGGGCCGCCGGTGGGGGACATGTCATCGGGGTTGGCAATGGACAGATCGGTAATGCCCAGCATGCGGCCCAAGGCCACACCGTCGAGGCTGATGCTGCGCGTGTAGGTCGACACCGGCGAGCCTTCCAGCTCGCCGCTGAAGAGCTGCTCGGGGCGGATCGTGATGTCGCGCAGAGTAGTCGAGGCATTGACCATGCCGAGCTTGGGAACCTCCACATCAGAAGATTTAACTTCGAGGTAGGGGATCTCCTTGGTGAGTGCGCCCAGGGTAAAGGGGACTCCGCCGATATATACATTCGGTGTATTCTCCAATTGGGAGCTGGTCTTCGCCTGCTGGGCCACGGTGTGTTCCGCATGCATCGCTACTGCTGAATCCGCCAGCCATGCGGTCAGGACCACTCCCGCGACGGCGGCAAGGCGTACGAGGTTGCGGCTGAGATAGATGACGGTCACCCCTCTATTACTACCGCACGTAGGGTGGGAAGCATGAATGTAGAGACCATTACTGTGCCGCAGAATCTAGATCTCGCGCAGCGCGTCGAGGAACTTGCTGCAGCGGCGGAAACACACGATGGCGTTGCGCCTCTCTCAGAGCAGTTTCTTATCGGGCTGCGGGATGACCGCCTGGGCCACCGCCACCTGCTCGCCATCGAGGACGGTGAGGTGCTCGGTGTGGCTGCCCTCGACAGGCAGACCGTGGAGCTCTTTGTCGGTGTGGACCACCGTGGGCGAGGGATAGGGCAGGCGCTTGTCGACGCCCTCCCGGCATCCCCCCAGATCTGGGCGCATGGCAACCTCCCGGCCGCCCAGGCGCTGGCGAAGCGTAATGAGATGGATGTCGTCAGGCGCCTGCTCGTCATGGCTATTGAGGGCCGGGACCTACGCGCAGCGGAAGAGGCGCCCGCAACGGTTGACGGCCTAGAGATTCACACGTACACCAAGTCGGTGGAGCGCTTCGGACGCGAGCACGTCGAGGCGGAATGGGTACGCACCAACAACGAGGCCTTCTCCTGGCATCCGGAGCAAGGAGGCTGGGACCTGGAGCGCCTGCATCGCGGGATGGAAGCCGAGTGGTTCGATCCTGCTGACGTGTTATTCCTGTGGGATTCGCACGATGGTGCGCACAGTGCCCCAACAATGGCCGGTTTTCACTGGCTGAAATGGCATGCGGAGGACACCCCAGCCTTCGGTGAGGTCTATGTTGTGGGACTGGGGGAGGACTACCGCGGGCGTGGGCTTGGTGGGCCACTGCTCACCGCGGGGCTGCAGCGCATGGTGGAAAAACGCGCGGACAAGGTCATTTTATATGTCGAGGCGGACAATGATCCTGCAGTAAAGGCCTATGAGCGTTTGGGATTCTCCATTGCAGAGGAACACTGCGTCTGGGCGAAAAGTGACTAGCCTCACCGCCTTTTGGTACAAGTTCACCGATTGTTCATCTCTTGATCCCTATGGGGTTAACCCACCCCATATAGCTTTACTTCCCGTGAGTTAATCGTGCTCGCCTTTAAAGAACTGCAGCGAACGGTTTTCTCGGACAATCATTCTCTTGTATCCGCACCGGAAAGGTTTCCCGTGATCCGCAACTTCAAGCGCACTGCCGCTATCTTCGGCATCGTCGCCGCCACCTCCACCGCTCTCGTCGCTTGCTCCGAGTCCAATGACTCCGGCTCCGCTGAAGGCGGCTCTGAGGGCTCCGACGTCTCCGGCGAGCTCGTTGGTGACGGCGCTTCCTCCCAGCAGAATGCAATGTCTTACTTCCAGACTGCGTTCTCTGAGGATTACCCGAATGCTTCCCTGTCCTACAACGCATCCGGCTCCGGCGCTGGCGTTGAGGCTTTCACCAACGGCCAGGCTGACTTCGCTGGTTCTGACTCTGCTCTGAAGGACGACGAGGGTGAGGTTGAGGCTGCCGCTGAGCGCTGTGGCGGCAACGAGGCATGGCACCTGCCGACCACCATCGGTCCGGTTGCTATCGCGTACAACCTCGAGGGCACTGAGATCAACCTGTCCACCGAGACCCTGGCTAAGATCTTCAAGGGTGACATCACCAAGTGGAACGATGAGGCAATCGCTGCTGACAACGAAGGCACCGACCTGCCGGACGAGGACATCACCGTTATCTTCCGCTCCGATGAGTCTGGTACCTCCGCTAACTTCCAGAAGTTCCTGAAGGCCGCTACCGGCGACTGGGACACCGAGGGCAAGCAGTTCCCGGATGCAGTTGGTGAGGGCGCCAACGGTTCCGCTGGTGTTGCTGACCAGGTTGCCAACATCAAGGGTGCTATCACCTACGTTGAGTCCGGCTTCGCTGACCAGAAGGAAGCAGACGGCGTTCAGAAGGCAAAGATTGACTTCGGCCACGGCCCGGTTGAGCTGAACACCGAGTCCGTCAACGTTGCTCTGGAGAACCTGGAGTTCAAGGAGACCGACTCCGAGCACAACATGGTTGTTGACTCCGACGCTCTGTTCGCTTCCGACGATGAGGGCGCATACCCGCTCATCCTGACCACCTACAACATCGTTTGCTCCGCTGGTTACGATGAGGAGACCTCCGCTCTGGTCAAGGCCTTCTTCACCACCGTCCTGGATCACCAGGATGACCAGCTTGCTTCCCAGGGCTTCATCCCGGTTGAGGGTGCACACCTGGACAAGCTGAAGGCTGCTGTTGACGCTCTGCAGTAAGAGCTAGAGCTTTACAAAGCTTAATATCTCTCGCCCCCACTGCCGCACTCGATTCGCGCTTTGGGGGCGCAGGTATGTAACGACAAATTCCATTCTTAACGCTGAAAAGGATTAGAACGTCTCATGGCAGACAATAATCTCACCACGGCGCCAGAGCAGGCGGAGCTTTCCGTCTCCGCTGCTGAGCGGCTTTCTACCGGCGGATCCGAAGAACTTGCCACCGCAACCTCCAGTAGCGGAGTTAAGCGGCCAGGCGACCGAATCTTCGAATTCCTTTCTTCTGCTTCGGCTACTTTGATTACCGTCATGATTGCTGCCATCGCAGGCTTCCTGCTGTGGCGTGCTGTGCCTGCGTTGGGCGTCAATGATGGTGGCATCTTGGGCTTCTTCACCTACGGTGGCCGTTGGGAGACCGGCGATACTTCCGCGATGAAGTTCGGTATCCCGACCATGTTCGGCACCACGGTGCTGATTTCCGTCTTCGCCCTGCTGCTGGCTATGCCGGTTGCACTGGCGATTGCCATCTTCCTGTCCAACTACGCACCCGCACGCATGGTTAAGCCACTGGGCTTCCTCGTGGACATGCTCGCTGCTGTCCCGTCCATTGTTTATGGTCTGTGGGGCTGGCAGGTGCTTGGCCCGGCTCTTTCTGGTTTCTACTCGTGGCTGGAGTCCTGGGCCGGTGGGTTCTTCCTTTTCACCGTCTTCGACAATTCGCCGTCGTTTGCTACCGGCCGTAACCTTTTCACCGGTGGCATCGTGTTGGCCGTGATGATTCTTCCGATTATCGCTGCCACGGCGCGTGAGGTCTTCGTTCAGACCCCTCCTGGCCAAATTGAGTCCGCTTTGGCACTGGGCGCCACCCGTTGGGAAGTTATCCGCATGACGGTGCTGCCCTTCGGTATGTCCGGCTACATCGCCGGTTCCATGCTTGGTCTGGGCCGTGCACTGGGTGAGACGATGGCTCTGTACATGGTTGTCTCCCCGCTGGTGGACTTCCGCTTCTCGCTTTTCGACGGCGGAACGACCTTCGCCATGGCCATCGCCCTGGCATCCGCAGAGTTCGGTAATGAGATGCGCGCTGGTGCCTACATCGCTGCCGGCCTCATGCTGTTCTTGCTGACCTTCGTGGTCAACGCCATTGCCCGCGCCATCGTGAAGAAGAAGTAGGGAGGAGGACACAATGACTACTACTGCAAACGCTAAGCCTGCCTCCGCAGGCGCTACCTTCCTGGACATTTCCAGCTCCCGCAAGGCCACGAACACCATCGCCACCGTTGTGGTCTGGGCGGCCATGATTCTCGCCATGGTCCCTCTGGTTTGGGTTCTGTGGGAACTCTTCGCCCGTGGCAGCGGGGTCATCTTCAACGCAGATTGGTGGACTACGTCTCAGCGAGGCATCATGAACAGCGTTGAAGGTGGCGGTGCTGCTCACGCGATCATCGGTACCTTCGTCCAGACCATTCTGGCCTCCATCATCTCCATCCCGATTGGTATCTTCACCGCCATCTACTTGGTGGAGTATTCCAAGGGTGGCTGGCTCGCCCGCACCACCACTTTCATGGTGGACATCCTGTCCGGTGTGCCGTCCATCGTTGCCGCGCTGTTTATTTTCGCTATGTGGATTACACTCTTCGGCTTTGGCCGCTCCGGCTTCGCCGTGGCGCTTTCCTTGGTGCTGTTGATGATTCCTATTGTGGTCCGCAATACCGAAGAGATGCTCCGCGTGGTTCCCATGGACCTGCGTGAGGCTTCCTATGCGCTGGGTGTTCCGAAGTGGAAGACCATTGCTCGCATCGTCCTGCCGACCGCTCTGTCCGGCATCGTTACCGGTATTATGCTCGCGATTGCGCGTGTGATGGGTGAGTCTTCTCCGGTGCTGGTCCTTGTTGGTTCCTCCTCCATCATCAACTGGGACGCATTCAAGGGCTCGCAGTCCTCGCTGCCGCTGATGATGCTGGATATGTACAAGGCCGGCGCACAACCGGCCGTCCTGGATAAGCTCTGGGGTGCAGCGCTGACGCTGGTTATCCTCATCGCCATCCTCAACATCGCGGCTCGTGTCATTTCCGCGAAGTTCTCGGTCAAGAAATAGATCGCCGTAACACTCTATTCCGCCATACATTCTTAAGAGGAGAAACTCCCTAATGTCTAAGCTTGAGCTTAATGACGTGAACATCTACTACGGCGACTTCCACGCCGTGCAGAACGTTAACATGCAGATTCCGGCCAAGGCCGTTACCGCGTTCATCGGCCCGTCCGGCTGCGGTAAGTCCACCGTTCTGCGCACCCTGAACCGTATGCACGAGGTCATCCCCGGTGCCTCCGTCAAGGGTGAAATCCTGTTGGACGGCCAGAACATCTACGACCCCAAAGTTGACCCGGTATCCGTTCGCAACACCATCGGCATGGTCTTCCAGAAGGCTAACCCGTTCCCAACCATGTCCATCGAGGACAACGTTGTTGCCGGCCTGAAGCTGTCCGGCGAAAAGAACAAGAAGAAGCTGAAGGAAGTTGCCGAAAGGTCCCTGCGCGGCGCTAACCTCTGGGACGAGGTTAAGGACCGCCTGGATAAGCCGGGCGGCGGCCTGTCCGGTGGCCAGCAGCAGCGTCTGTGCATCGCCCGCGCGATCGCCGTGGAACCGGAGGTTCTCCTCATGGACGAACCATGCTCTGCTCTGGACCCGATTTCCACTCTGGCCGTGGAGGACCTCATTCACGAGCTGAAGGAAAACTTCACCATCGTTATCGTGACCCACAACATGCAGCAGGCAGCCCGCGTGTCCGATAAGACCGGTTTCTTCTCTCTGGAGGCCACCGGCAGGCCGGGTCACCTCGTCGAGTTCGATGACACCACTAAGATCTTCGAGAACCCCTCTAAGAAGGACACCGAGGACTACATCTCCGGCCGCTTTGGCTAAACACAGATGGCGCCATAGTGCCGAAAGCCGGCGCCCTCTCTCGACTGTTTAAGGTCTAGAAGAGGGAGCCGGCTTATTTGTGTCTTCAACCGCCTCTAGGCGGGCCCAGCGGCGGGGAAGCAGTGAGGCCGGGAAACCCCACCTAGTTGTGGAACTGGCGCTCTAGCTCCGCCATGCGGGCCTCCAGCTCGGCCTCGCGTTGTTCTTGATCGCGCTTGCGCATATAGCGGTCCGAGTCCAGGCCCGTTGCAAGATAAATGATGCGTCCGGCAGCGGCGGCGCAATGATCGGCGAAACGCTCGTAATAGCGCGATAGCTGCGAGGTCTCCACAGCCTGGCGGACCGTTCCCTTCCATTCCCGCTGGGTCAGCATGCGCATCAAGTGCTGGTTGATGTCATCGACGGCATCGTCATCTTCGGTGAGCCGAAGCGCTAGCTCCGGATCGCGGGTGATGAGGATGTCCTTGAGCCCTGCGGACATATCGAGAACAAGGCGCGCATATTCCTCAAAGTAGCCCACGATGTCTGCTGGTACCACTGGCTCGGGGTGGCGGCGGCGGGCACTCGTGGCAATATGCTGGGACAGGCGGCCCATGCGATAGAAGTCTTCAACAATATATATGGAAGAGATGACCTGGCGGAGATCCTTGGCCATTGGGTTTTCCAAGGCTAGTAGGGAGACCGCGCGGTCTTCGCAGCGTGAGCGCACCTCATCCAGTTCATCGCGCAGCGACACAGCCTCCTCAGCCGGTTGCAGGGAGGCCTTGATTAACGCCTGGGAGGCGAGAGCCATGAGCTTATGGACGGTGGTGCTCATGATGATGAGATCATGGGAAAAATTATCCAACTGTTCACGATAAGCAGCGCGCATGCCACGTACTTTAGCTGAATTATTGGTCTAGTGCCTGTCGAGCAACAAGTTTGAATAATTCGCGGCTAGCCGCCGGAGTGCATAATCTCTGCGCCTTCCGGCACGGTGGCGTCCTCCGGATCATCGAGCCAGCCCTCGGGAAGGACCACCTTGGCGGGTGAGCCCTGGCGGCCGCGGGCGCCATCGGCGTCGTCGGCAAGCGCAGGCGAGTCCGCCCACGGCGCCAGCAGTTCGCGCAGATCCCCCAAGGAATTGACGCGAGAAAGGCCCGCACGTACCTGGCCGCCCACGGGAAAACCACGCAGGTACCAGCCAATGTGTTTGCGAATATCGCGGCTGGCTTGAGCCTCGCCCTCATGCTGGGCCAGAAGCTCTGCATGGCGGATCATGATGCGCGTGACTTCACCTAGCGTGGGCTCTTCCGGTACCGGCTCACCCCGCAGGTGGGCGGAAAGCTCCGCAAAAAGCCACGGGCGGCCCAAACAGCCGCGGCCCACCACGACGCCGTCGCATCCCGTTTGCTCCATCATGTCGTGCGCATCGGTTGCTTTGAAGATATCGCCGTTGCCCAAGACCGGGATTTCCGTGTCCGCCAAGTGCTCCTTCAAACGGGCGATCTCGCCCCAGTCGGCGTGTCCGGAGTAGCGCTGGGCGGCAGTGCGCCCGTGCAAAGCAACTGCTGCGGCGCCTTCCGCCACGGCGATGCGGCCGGCATCGAGGTGTGTCTTGTGCTCCTCATCGATGCCGACGCGCATCTTCACCGTGACTGGAATGTCCGTGCCCTCGGTTGCCTTGACTGCGGCGGCGACGATGTTGCCAAACAGGCGGCGCTTATAGGGGAGCGCAGAGCCTCCGCCGCGGCGCGTGACCTTGGGGACTGGGCAGCCAAAGTTCATATCGATGTGGTCCGCCAGGTTCTCATCCACGATCATCTTTGCTGCCTTGTATGTGTACTCCGGATCGACGGTGTACAGCTGCAATGAGCGTGGCTGCTCTTGGGGATCGAAGGTGGTCATGTGGAGGGTCTTGGGGTTGCGCTCTACCAAGGCGCGTGCGGTGACCATTTCACACACGTAGAGGCCGGAGACAGTCCCGGTCTTTTCAATCTCTTGCTCGCGGCACAGCACGCGAAAAGCCACGTTGGTCACGCCAGCCATGGGGGCGAGGACAACGGGGGAGTTGAGCTGGATTTTTCCGATTGCAAGAGTCACGCCGCCAATTGTGCGCGGAAAGAGCCTGGGGTGGCAAATTCTGATGAGAAAAGTGAGGGGTGCACACGGTTTGGGGCAGAGTGCGGTAAATCCGCCACTGATTCGCTAGTGTGGTGCATGTAACTAATAGGAAAGGACCGTAACGTAGGTCGTTTCTGCACATAAAAGGAGGACTAATGTCTGAGAGAATTGCATACGCGCCGTTTGAGAAGCTCGTGATGAGCGCTGACGAGGCCGCAAAGTTCGTCAACCACGGTGATCGTGTGGGAATCTCCGGATTTACCGGTGCTGGCTACCCCAAGGCCCTGCCGACCGCTATCGCGGAAAAGGCAAAGGCGGCCCACGAGGCAGGCGAGGAGTTCAAGATCGACGTCTTCTCTGGCGCCTCCACCGCTCCGGACTGCGACGGCGTGCTGGCTGAGGCAAACGCGATTCGCTTCCGCTCTCCGTATAACTCTGATCCGGTACTGCGCGGCCGCTTCAACGACGGCTCCGCCCTCTACCAGGATATTCACCTCTCGCACTCTGGTCAGCAGGTGGAGGAGGGCTTCTACGGTGACTTCCAGGTAGCCATCATTGAGGCTGTGCGCATTGATGAGAAGGGAAACATTGTTCCTTCCTCCGCAGTGGGTAACAACCTCGAATACATTGAGGCCGCCGACAAGATCATCATTGAGATCAACGAGTGGCAGTCCCTCAACCTCGAGGGCATGCACGATATCTACCGTATTGAGAAGCTGCCGAACCGCCAGCCGATCCCGATTACCAAGCCGGCTGACCGCGTTGGCACCACCTACATCGAGATTCCGGAGGAAAAGGTCGTGGCCGTGGTCAAGACCAATGCTCCGGACCGCAACGCTCCGTTCAAGGCTCCGGACGAGGTCTCTGAGAAGATCGCTGCGAACTTCATCGAGTTCCTTGAGGGCGAGGTTGCTGCCGGCCGCCTAGAATACGACAAGTTCATCATGCAGTCCGGTGTGGGCAACGTCCCGAACGCCGTGATGGCGGGCCTGTTGGACTCCAAGTTTGAAAACATTCAGGCCTATACCGAGGTTATCCAGGACGGCATGCTGGATCTTATCGACGCCGGCAAGATGACCGTCGCCTCCGCCACCTCCTTCGCTCTGTCCCCGGAGTACGCGGACAAGATGAACGCTGAGGCGGACCGCTACGCCAAGCACATCATCCTGCGCCCGCAGCAGGTGTCCAACCACCCGGAGGTTATCCGCCGCGTGGGCCTGATCTCCTCCAACGGCATGATTGAGGGCGACATCTACGGCAACATTAACTCCACCAACGTCTCCGGCTCCCGCATTATGAACGGTACCGGCGGCTCCGGTGACTTCACCCGTAACGCTTATATCTCCACCTTCGTCTCCCCGTCGGTAGCGAAGGATGGTGCCATCTCCGCCATCGTGCCTTTTGTGTCTCACACCGACCACACTGAGCACGACACCATGGTCATCATCACCGAGTACGGTGTTGCAGACCTGCGCGGCCTGGCTCCGAAGGAGCGCGTGGAGAAGGTTATCGCCGTGGCTCATCCGGACTACCGCCCGATGTTGGAGGAGTACTTCGAGCGTGCCAAGGCCAACAAGTTCCAGCACACCCCGCACGATCTGAAGACCGCCTTTGATTTCCAGGTGAACTTCATGGAGAAGGGTGACATGCGCGGTTAATTGCGAATCGCCCTTTAGGTCGTGGCCCTTACCACTGGAGGTGAGGGCCATTTCCTTTTCTTTAGTGCCACCTACTAAGATGGTTGGGCGTTGGGCCTTTAGCTCAGTTGGTAGAGCTACGGACTTTTAATCCGCAGGTCGCGGGTTCGAGCCCCGCAGGGCCCACAAAAAGAGCCGCCTTCGGGCGGCTCTTTGCGTAGTTTTGCGGGGCTTTAAGTCGCAGAGGGTGCGGCTGGCAGCGTGCTAGCTCTTAACGAGCTTCCGAATGGCCCGCATAGCCTCCTCTAGCTTCTCTGAGGCTACTTGCCCATCCTCGGCGGCGGCTCCGGCCACGCAGTGCTCTATGTGGTCCTCTAGTAGCGCCAAGGAGACGTTTTCGAGAGCTGAGGTCACCGCCGAAATCTGCGTGATGATGTCGATACAGTATTGGTCCTCCGCGATCATGCGGTGGATACCTCGTGTTTGCCCCTCGATGCGTTTGAGACGCGCTAAGTACTTCGCTTTCTGTTCATCATCCGAGTTATAGCCGTGCACACCCGGCTCATGACAGGAGCAGGTATCTCGCTGGTCAGACATGGTTTTCCGCCTTTCTGCCGGGGCGATTTGGTTAAGTGAGGATGTCTCCAGTATATTTTTACAAAGTTGCCTCAAGGCAACGGGCCCCCATCGTCTAGCGGCCTAGGACACCGCCCTTTCACGGCGGCGGCACGGGTTCGAATCCCGTTGGGGGTACCAACACTTTCGTGTTGGTGCACAAGAAAATAATTATGGCCCTGTGGCGCAGTTGGTTAGCGCGCCGCCCTGTCACGGCGGAGGTCGCGGGTTCAAGTCCCGTCAGGGTCGCCATCTTCAAGCCTCGAAGCTTTGTTTTAAAACAAGCCTCGAGGCTTGCGTCGTTTTGTCCTTACCTCTTCCTCGGGCGCCTGCCAGGAGCGGGGAGGGGCGTTTAGGTCTATGATCTGGGGTGGCCTTAAATCGGGGTGCTATTCCACCGTTAAAAACAGTTATTGACGTGCTGATTTGCTGTGCTTCTCTAGCTTTGTGTAGAGTACTTATTCGTGCCCAGCGCACAAAAGAAAACTAAAAATGGCCCTGTGGCGCAGTTGGTTAGCGCGCCGCCCTGTCACGGCGGAGGTCGCGGGTTCAAGTCCCGTCAGGGTCGCCGAAGCCCTTGTGGCTTCTGGCCAGATAGCTCAGTCGGTAGAGCACACGCCTGAAAAGTGTGGGGTCGCCAGTTCGATCCTGGCTCTGGCCACAAGATAGCCCTCTCTAGCAATAGAGGGGGCTTTTTTGGTGCATTTTTTGGTTTAATGGGCTGCATGACTACCTCTGTTGCACACCAAACCGATCAATCTCGCTTCGTCATCACCGTTGACGGAGAAGAAGCGGGTTTTGCTGAATATAGTGATTCCGCCACCACGCGCGAGTTCACGCACACGGAAATCTTTGAGTCTTTTCAGGGCCAAGGCTTGTCCAAGCCGCTGATTAAGGCGGCGTTGGATGATGACTCAACGGTAGGCCGCCAAGTCATCCCAACGTGCAGTGCCGTGGCGCGGTTTATTGAGAAGAACCCTGAATACCAGCGCCTGACTAACCGTGAGGGCAGCCTCTAGAGACGGAGTCTGTGGCCCTTAGATGTAGTAGTCCGGGTCCACCAGCTTGATGCGCTCGTCCTTCTTGCGCGGACGGTTCTTTGCGGGGATACCCGTAGCTATGTGATGAGGTGGCACATCTTTCGTCACCACGGCGTTAGCGCCCACTGCGGAGCCCTCACCGATGGTGATGGGGCCTAACACCTTGGCGCCGGCGCCGATGGTCACGTTGTCCTCAATCGTTGGGTGACGCTTCGTCTGAGTGAGCACCTGACCGCCGAGGGTCACGCCGTGGTAGAGCATGACGCCATCGCCGATCTCGGCGGTTTCACCAATGACGATCCCCATGCCGTGGTCAATGAAGAAGCGCCGGCCGATGGTGGCGCCGGGGTGGATCTCAATACCGGTGAAGAAGCGGTTAAGCTGCGCCAAAATGCGGGCTGGTCCACGCCAGCCGCGCTTCCACATGCGGTGGGCGATGCGATGCGCCCAGATAGCGTGGAGGCCGGAATAAACCACGGCATTCTCGACGTCGCCGCGCGCCGCCGGGTCATGCTCGCGCGCGTTGGCGAGGTCTTCACGGATCATCTTCAAGATGTGCATGCGAACCATCCTATCCAGAAAGAAAAAGCGCCCCCTAGCACAGAGGGCGCTTTTATTCGGAGGCTCATCACGGCGCCGTGCTTAGCGACGTCCCGCGGAGAGCCATGTTAACTATTTCTTAAGCTTCGCGGATGTCCTCGAAGAGAATGGTGGAGACGTAGCGCTCACCAAAGTCCGGGGCGACAACCACGATGGTCTTGCCCTTGAACTCGTCACGAGCAGCCAGCTTCAGGGCGGCGGAGACGTTCGCGCCGGAGGAGATACCAACCAGCAGACCCTCTTCGGTGGCTAGCTTGCGTGCGGTGGACACGGATTCTTCGGTGCTTGCGGTCAGGACCTCGTTGAGGATCTCGCGGTCTAGGACCTCCGGGACGAAGTTAGCGCCGATGCCCTGGATCTTGTGCGGGCCAGCGTGGCCCTCGGACAGGACGGGGGAGTCGGAGGGCTCCACGGCCACCAGGTAGGTATCCGGGTTCTGGGAGCGCAGGTAGCGGCCGACGCCGGTGACGGTGCCGCCGGTGCCCACACCAGCGACGAAAGCATCGACCTTGCCCTCGGCATCTTCCCAGATCTCGGGGCCGGTGGTTGCCTCGTGGATCTTCGGGTTGGCCTCGTTGGCGAACTGGGAAGCCAGGATGGCGTTGGGGGTCTCGGCGATAATCTCGTTGGCCTTTTCGACGGCACCCTTCATGCCCGCAGCGCCCGGGGTGAGGACGATCTCCGCTCCATAAGCACGCAGCAAAACCTTGCGCTCGTTGGACATGGTCTCCGGCATGGTGAGAATGACCTTGTAACCCTGAGCTGCACCGACGAGCGCCAGGCCGATACCGGTGTTGCCGGAGGTGGCCTCCACGATGGTGCCGCCCGGCTTCAGCTCGCCGGATTCAACGGCGGTATCGACAATCGCCTTGGCGATGCGGTCCTTGACGGAATTCGCGGGGTTGAAGGACTCAACCTTCACGAGAACCTCGGCGCCGAGGCCTTCGGTGAGACGGTTGAGGCGGACAAGTGGGGTTCCGCCGATGGTGTCGAGAATGTTCTCATATACAGCCACGATGTGGACTCCTTGGAAATAAGTTTTGATGTACAGCAGACACCTTACACCGTGGCAATAGACTGAGTGGTATATAAATTCTGGACAGAGTATTCGGGCATGGAATGTGGGATTTCGGGTGGCGGAGGAGGCTGTGGCGTGATTTAGAATTACCCCCGTCGGCCGGTTATACTTCGCAAATAGTGTTTACCTACCCCCGTTTCAGGCGGGGAATGTGGGTGCACCTGCTGGTTACCCCCGAGTAAGAGAGAGTCTCATGGAGCCGCACCGACTCAAGGATGACGACGAAGCCGTACGCGCAGCGCTCTCGTCGCTGAAGACCGCAACGGGAATCCCCGTCACGATGTACGGAACCTTGCTGCCGGATAATCGCCTGCAGATTACCCAGTGGGTAGGTCTGCGGACCCCGGCTTTGCAGAACTTGGTGATTGACGCGAATGTGGGCGTCGGCGGGCGCGTTGTTAGTACTCGCCGCGCAGTTGGTGTCTCCGATTACACCCGGGCCACCACGATTAGCCATGAGAATGATCGCTACATTCAAGACGAAGGTCTGCACTCTATCGTGGCGGTGCCGGTTACCGTTCAGCGTGAGATTCGCGGCGTCCTTTATGTCGGCGTTCATTCGCCGGTGCGCTTGGGTGACAAGGTGATCGAAGAGGTGACCATGACCGCCCGCTGCCTCGAGCAGGATTTGGCTGTTAATTCCGCATTGCGCCGCGCCGATGGTGGTAAGGGTGGCGCCGCGCGCGGGCACGTGATGAACGGTGCTGAATGGGAGCAGGTGCGCTCGACGCACTCCAAGCTGCGGATGCTGGCTAACCGTGTCAATGATGAAGACCTTCGCAAGGAGCTTGAGGCGCTGTGTGATCAGATGGTCTCTCCGGTGCGCGTGAAGCAGTCCACCAAGCTGTCCGCACGCGAACTCGATGTTCTTTCCTGCGTTGCACTAGGCCATACCAACGTTGAGGCGGCCGAGGAGATGGGCATTGGTGCCGAAACTGTGAAGTCCTATCTGCGTTCTGTCATGCGCAAATTGGGTGCGCATACTCGTTATGAGGCGGTTAATGCGGCCCGTCGTATAGGCGCGTTGCCCTGATTGTAGGTAAGTTGGGTGGGCGTGAAAGACCAATTTATTGTCTCCGGTGGGGCGCGCCTGCAGGGCACCGTCAAGGTTGACGGTGCTAAAAACAGTGTGCTGAAGCTGATGGCTGCGGCACTGTTGGCGGAGGGCACCACCACGCTGACCAACTGTCCTGAGATTCTCGATGTCCCCCTAATGCGAAAGGTCCTCGAGGGCCTCGGCTGCACAGTGGAGATTGATGGCCACACCGTGCGCATCACCACCCCAGCCGAGCTGCACTCCAACGCGGACTTCGATGCGGTGCGCCAATTCCGCGCTTCCGTGTGTGTGCTGGGACCGTTGACCGCGCGCTGCGGTCACGCGAAGGTGGCCTTGCCAGGCGGTGATGCTATTGGTTCCCGCCCCTTGGATATGCACCAGTCCGGGCTGGAGAAGATGGGCGCGCGCACGCGCATCGAACACGGTGCTGTGGTGGCGGAAGCCGACCGACTCCACGGGGCAAATATCAGGCTGGATTTCCCCTCCGTGGGTGCGACGGAGAATATTCTTACCGCCGCGGTGCTTGCTGATGGTGAAACTCAACTCCACAATGCTGCCCGCGAACCGGAGATCGTTGACCTGTGCACGATGCTCAAGGAAATGGGGGCCGATATCTCTGGGGAGGGGACGTCCACCATTACCATTCGGGGCGTAGACAAGCTGCAGCCGACGAAGCACGAGGTCATCGGCGACCGCATCGTTGCAGGCACTTGGGCTTATGCCGCTGTGATGACTCGCGGTGATATTACGGTGGGTGGCATTGCTCCTAAGCACCTGCACCTGCCGCTGGAAAAACTGAAGTCCGCCGGCGCTGACGTTGAGGACTATGTCAATGGTTTCCGAGTGCGCATGAATGGTCGCCCGAGCGCCGTGGATTATCAAACCCTTCCGTACCCCGGTTTCCCTACGGATCTTCAGCCCATTGCCATTGGTCTGTCCGCCGTGGCGGAAGGCACCTCCATCATTACGGAGAATGTCTTTGAATCGCGCTTCCGTTTCGTGGACGAGATGCTCCGCCTTGGCGCCGATGCTCAAGTTGATGGACACCACGTAGTCATCCGCGGGCAGGAGCGTCTGTCTTCGACGCATGTCTGGAGTTCCGATATTCGTGCAGGCGCCGGGTTGGTGCTCTCTGCACTGTGCGCGGATGAGACAACCACCGTGCACGATGTCTTCCACATCGATCGCGGCTATCCCAACTTTGTAGAGAACCTCCAGGCGCTGGGCGCCACGATAGAGCGCACTCAAGAGGAGGAGCTCTACTAAGGCGCCATGCTTGGCGACGTTTCCCTGGTCCAATCTCACGGTTGAACTGGGGATTTGTTGTTTGTTGGGGGTGTGCGTATATTTATCGGGGTCGCCGCGAGGTAGCCGGGAGGTTAACTGGTGGTAGATGTTCGGGCAATGGTTGTTCGGCGGGTTTGACTTTGGTTGAGCTTGTTGGGTAATGTTGTTCGGGCCGCTGCAAGAGGGTTAACGTTTGGTTAATTTTTGTTGTGGTGTGCGGATGATGTTTGAGAACTCAATAGTGTGCCAATGTACTTTTTTGTTGGTTGATTTTTTGTTCTGGCCGTGATGCGTTGTATGTGTGTTGCGGTTGGTGTATGCCGGATGGCGCTTTTC
>NZ_KV794814.1:0-225 GCF_001808885.1 Corynebacterium sp. HMSC074E01 | reverse complement strand
CGCATGGTCTTCGTGCGGGCACGTTTGCCGGTGCCGTACTGCTTAAGCCAGGAATAAAGTGAGGAGCGATTGACTCCAAGCTCTGCTGAAGCCGCGTGAAGTGAGAGGTCCTCATTGTTTTCGTAGAGGGCCACAGCATCACGTTTGAACTGTTCGGAGTACCTAGGCATGGTGGTAGATTACCTTTCTTCCCAACCCAACCGGGCTGGATATCAGGTGTCTACC
>NZ_KV794813.1:0-2763 GCF_001808885.1 Corynebacterium sp. HMSC074E01 | reverse complement strand
CGCTGGTAGGGGCACCTGGGGTACACCCTAGTTTTACGGGCATCCATGCCAGCAAGTTGCGCGTAAAATAGGGTAGATTCAGGAATTGTTTTACAGATGTACAGCAGGGTCTAGGTCTTAGGTTTACAGAGAGTGGTGGTTGTGGTGTTGTCGCCGGATGGTTTCCATGTTGAAAGTCATATTGACGCAGTGCCTGCGTTGGCGCGGGTGAAAAAACTGCATGGTGGGTTGTCGTCGGGGCAGCAGGCGTTGGGCAGGATTGTGCAATCCTTGCTCGCTGACGCTGATGCCCTCGACGGTATTCAGCTTTATGCCCTCTCGGATGCAATCGAGTCTTATCGTGATGCGGTCATAGAACAGGAGAATGCTGCCTTTAACCCCTCGCGGGGCGAAGACTAATGGCCAACGACTCCGGCTCCCGTGGGCAGCGGGTGGGCTATATCCGTGTTTCGACGGTGGAGCAGAATAATCAGCGCCAGAAAGAACTACTCAATGCTTCCGGCAGGATTGACCGGTTCTTTGAAGATAAGATTTCCGGCCGCACGAAGACTGCCCGCCCTGGGCTTGTCGAGTGTATGGCGTATGTGCGCGATGGTGACGAGCTCGTCGTCTCGTCGATTGATCGCCTCGCCCGATCTCTAACGGATCTGCGTGGCATCGTTGATGAGCTCACCGACAAGGGTGTGACTGTTACTTTCCTGCACGAGAACCTATCGTTCTCGAAGGGTGCTAGTGACCCGCGTGCGGATTTAATGCTAGGTATTTTGGGTTCGTTTGCGGAGTTTGAGCGGGCTATTATTCGTGAGCGCCAGGCGGAGGGGATTGCGTTGGCGAAAAAGGCCGGCAAATACAAAGGGCGCAAGCCTGCTCTTAGCCCGCAGCAAGTAGTGGAGATTAAGCAGCGTGTGCTGGCAGGGGAGTCGAAAGCCGCACTAGCGCGAGAGTTTGGGGTCACCCGTCCTACCGTGTATCGAGCATTGAAAAACGCCTAAAAGACGCAGCCGTAACGGTAAATCAGCGCAACTTGACCGGGGTTCGTATGCGTAAATATGCGCAGATTGGGCTGGCTGCATGGGAATTCGATGCTGTCTGCCTTTTACTTCTCTGCGGAGACCACCGGCCCCTTTTCGGTCCAGCGTTACTGCTAACGTTAGTGCCGGTTCACAATCATGCCCCACCACCTGTGGTGGGGCGTGGGCGTGACTTCCTCGTCGGTGCGCGGTTAGGTCCGCGCGTGTACGTGGGCTGTTCTGCGCGCCTAGTCGGCGAGT
Source organism: Corynebacterium sp. HMSC074E01 (assembly GCF_001808885.1). Taxonomy (NCBI): domain Bacteria; kingdom Bacillati; phylum Actinomycetota; class Actinomycetes; order Mycobacteriales; family Corynebacteriaceae; genus Corynebacterium; species Corynebacterium sp. HMSC074E01. The sequence continues at coordinate 1,492 of NZ_KV794813.1, read as the reverse complement.
GGACAACTCTACGACGTTAGGGAGGTGACCGATGGGTAGACACTCATTGGAAACGCCCGGTCGCAAAAGAAAAGACCTTGATGCCACCAAGCTTGACTGGCTCGATGTGGCTACCAAGGTCATAGTTCTTGCGACCGCAATCGTGAAGCTCGTTGAGGCGATGCTTCACATGGGCCTTTAGGTCCGATAACTCCAGCCGATTCGCAGTCGGTTGGGGTTATTTTTATGTGCAGCGATGGGTCAGGGACGAACCATGCTGTCATGTCTTAGGCTAATGTGCGCGCGGAGGTTTCGCAATACTCCCACGCTGGGGACGTAGCTACCTTTCTCTACTGCGGGCAGAAATCTGCGTAGTCGTTCGCATGGACTGCCGTGGTTGGTGTTTGTGCTGGTGGGTTTCTATATTTCGCGGGGGAGCAGTGGGGTGGCGTGACTTGTGCACCAGGTGTTGGTGGTGCGGAATACTTCGCCTTGACGCAAAATCTTGCGGCCAATTTCGCTGCGCTGAGACCCGAAGAGGGCGTGGAGCATGTTCGCTGTGGCGGTCGCATCGGCTACTGCTGCGTGCGCGTCAGGATTGTCCAGTCCCAGGCGGTCGAGGAGTGCCGGTAGGTTGTAGGGGCCACGGTCGAGTATTTGCTTGGCAAGGTCAATGGTGTCAATGAAGGGGAAGAACTCGTCCTCATTATCGTCTCCACCGGTCATGCGGTCGACCTCAGCAACGATCATTTTTGAGTCAAACGGTGCGTTGTGCGCGAATAGTTGCATGCCGTCGATGTAGCTGGTGAAGTCGCCATATACCTCGCTAAACGTTGGGGCGGTTGCCACCATGTCGTTGGTAATGCCGTGAATGTGGGAGTTTTTAATGGCCTTGCCGTCAGGATTAAGCAGTGTGTGCCAGGAGTCGACGGGGTTGAAGTGGCTGTCTGCGCGCACGGCAGCGATTTCAATGATGCGGTCGTAGCGCTTGTTAAAGCCGGTGGTTTCAGTGTCAATAACGGCAAAGACCGGCTTGCCCGGCGTGCGTGGGGTGTAGCGGTTGAGGAGGTTTTCTAAAAATCCCATGGCCCCAAGCCTAGAGTCCCATACCGACATGGAAGCCTAAACGCTATCGAACATAACGGCAGCACTGTTTTCTGTGTAGCGCCCCTGGGGCACTTAGTTACCTTTTCTGATTCTTTGCCGCTCTTTTCTTTTCCAAGACAGTCTAGAAGACACAAGGATACGTGGAGGGTCATAGGACTGCGGTTGTGGTGGGGTGTTTTGGTGGCAACCAAATCGCTTGCGATTTGGGCGGCAGCCCAACGAGCCGAAGGTGAGGCGGGAGCCTTTCGGTCTTAAGCTTCTGGTGGGGTTGATTGGTGGATCCCCTGTGGGGATATAGAACTACAGGGATATAGTTATAAGCCACCTGGGAAAATAGGTAAACGTGCAGGTAAAACCCTGTGGATAACTAGTCGAATATTGGTAAATATGCGCACCTGTATTGGTA
>NZ_KV794812.1:0-239 GCF_001808885.1 Corynebacterium sp. HMSC074E01 | reverse complement strand
GTTGCTCCGATTAACAAGCAGATTCGGGATCTGAATACTCAGCTGCAGAAGCAGGCTGGTGTGTTCAATGGTCCGCTGGCTGGCAAGATGGCTGGTATCGATGCGCAGCTGAAGCGTTTCGGTGTTGACCACCAGCAGGCTGCTGGCGCTGTGGCTCTGATTGCTGCTGGTGCTCTGGCTATTGGCCTTATCGCTGATGCTTGTGCGCCGGGTGCAGGTTCCTCTAACGGTTCCTCTTC
>NZ_KV794811.1:0-3421 GCF_001808885.1 Corynebacterium sp. HMSC074E01 | reverse complement strand
CGACGCGCTCGAAAGCGGCGGGTCTAGCGCGGTAGCGAGCCGGGAGGTCGACGGGATACACATCCAGCCATGTCAGCAATTCCGAAAGCGGGGGCTGACCTGTGAATTCATCGAAAATAATCGAGTCTTGGCCGTCGTATGCGTCGAAAGCACCCGGCCCCCAGTGGGTCACCCTGCAGACCGACCCGAGACGGCTCAGCCCATCAATCGCAGCCCGCGTTTTTCCCGTGCCGGTATCGCCAAAAATCACCCTGACCTGTACATTTCGTGTCCCCGAGCTAAGCCGCGCGCGGTCACGTGCAGCGACCAGATCGGCCGTCATGCGGCCATGCCGCCAGGCCGTGACATCGCCCATCATCAAATCGTCCACCGTTTCGGCACCATCGAGGATTCGGGCACGCAAGCCGTCCAAATCAGATCGGTGTCCTTGACCAGGCCCCCGGTCAATGACGCCCTTCATCAGCGGCGGTTCGTCCTTTATCCGTGTATCCGCCTTTTGCACGTACGCGATGCATTTCGCGAGGTCACGGGCTTGTTCTAGGTGAGCTGTCGGCATTTTTCGGTGCAGAGTGCTGAACCTTATCGGCTCGTCGTGCACGACCAGGAGCTGCCAATGCAGATAGCCCGATTCCCCCCGCTCTAGCTGGCCTAAGTAGCTCGAATACGGCTTTAACGCCTCTTCGAGTTCCTCCCGCGTTAGCCCCTTTTCCCCCTCGGCCGGCACCGTGAGCATCCAGCGCCGCGCCCTATCGTCCTTGGACATAAAAAACCCTCTCTGACCTGCACAAACAGGCATTTCGTCACAAAGGTGGGCCTGTAGCACTAAGGCCCACCCGCGCGGCCCGCGTCGCGGGCCGGTTCGCGCGGGTGCTCGCTGTGCGGGGTGCTCGGCGCTTCGCGCCTTGCGCTCCCTGCTCGCTGCGCGCCGCGCTGCACAGCACCACAGCTGCGCTACGCCTTCGGCGGCGGGGCCGGTTCGCAGCTCACGCGGCCATTTCCTAGCGGCACGACCCGCACCGGCGCGCCCCAGTGAGCTTCGAGGTTTTTCACCACGGACTCGGGTACGCCCTGGTAAACACGGTGGTCAACGCGGAAAATAGCGCGGCGGGGGTCCATCGTCTCTAGCGTCAGGCCTGCCCTATCGAGCTTGCCGACGCTTTTAGCCAAGACGCTGCCGACCTCCGCCCTCTCCTTGTTTGGGAAATAGTCGTACGCTAACCACGCCAGGCCGATCACCACCATCAGAGCAAAAAATCCGGTCATCGTCTCCAGCCCTCCACCGTGTACACCAGGCCGATGGCCTCAGGCTGCGGGCGGAGGCCGGGGCGCATCACGACGAGCGCACGACGTGGTCCGGTCAAGCCGACATCTTTGAGCGCACGCCCGTCGCCGCCGTGGATCCGCGCCACTTCGAGCGCATCTAGCGGGCTGACGTGCTCAATCCAATCGATGACGGGCGTGGGCTGAGCTGGGAAAACCTGCACGCTCATGAGTACGCTGCCGTCCTCGTTGTCCTCGATGCGCTGCAGCTGCGCGACCAGATCAATACCGTGCACATCGCCCATGGGATGCACATCCTTTTCGCGCTTAGCGACGCTTGGAGCATGAAACAGGGCCATTATTTTTCACCCTCCTGCTGCGGCTGCTTTGCTTGCTGCTTGGGCGTCTCCAACCGGGCACCGGTCATGCTGCAGCCGATCTCACCTTTCGAAGCGAAAAGACGGGTCTCCACATCACCAGTGACCACGAATTCCGTGCCGATACGCAGCGTAGTCGGCTCGAAAAACTGTGTGACCTGCACTTTTCCGCCCTCGAAAACCTGGCCCAGCACAATCGGCGTGACCCCCTCGACCTCCCACAAGGGCCGTCCGTCTGCCCCTGTGCGCTGTGTATCCGTGAACCGCTTTTTCTCCTTGTCGTACTCGCGAACGGGCTTGCACTCGATCCGGACACGGGTGGCGACAGCCTCGCGGGCGTCAGGCAATTCTAGAGCTCTCATAGAGCACTCTCCTTTACATTATTTGCCCCGCACCTTGCGGGGTGATTTAAGAAAAGCGCTGGTCAGAAGCCTTTGCAATGTTGGAACAGTGTCTGGAACGCTGTCTGGAACAGTGTCTGGAACGCCTCCGCTGCAGGCCAGGACGCATGTGTGAGGGGCTTAGTTGTCCAGTCTGGAACACGGTCTGGAACCGGCGATTCCGCGCAGGCCAGGACGTACCCCGATGTGTGTTCTTTCTCACATTCTGTGTCTGGAACACGCTCTACCCCCGGCGTGGCAAACGAAAAGACCCCGGGGCAATGCCCTAGGGTCTTCTCTAGCAGTTAAATCAATATGAGCATACCACGTATGCCCGCGCTGTCGAGAGGGCACACCAGCGCGCCAGGGTCGAGCCTGGGAACCAAAACGCACCCCCCCGCCTCACACGCGGGCAGAGACCTGGGTTAGAGCCAGAGTCTTTTCGCGAGCGCGAGACCGCCAGGTGCTTCCCCGATGGGCGACCACGGGGCGCAAAGGAGTGCCGAACCTGGAGCCAACCCGCTGCAGCTGTCAATCTGCTTGAGACGCTGCCAAGAGTCCGCGCACATGCCGCCACTGTCCGGAGCTAATAACCCGGGCCACCTAAGCGACCGACCGACCGACCGACGGAAGAAAGTCCCTGCTAGTGCCCCTTTTTCACACATGGAGGCACGGCGCTCTCTCCGCTCCCTCCCTCAGGAAGGTCGGGGCGCTGCTGTGGGTTGCGGAGATTCGAACACACGTGACGCGATTAGCGAGATTGTTCGAGTCCTGCGCGTAGCAAATCAGCGACCAGAGCCTGGACGGGTACCCCGCGTGCGACGGCTTCCGCTTTCACCTCCTGGGCCAGAGCCTCGGGGATACGGGTGGTGAAGCTGACGAGCTGCGGCGGCTGCGGAGCGGGCGCGAGTGCCGCGATGAGCTGCACCAATCCGGCTTTCGGCATGTTTTTAGCACCAGGCGCGACGGCGGGGGCCAAATCCTCGAGTGCGTCCAGGAGCTGGGCGCGGGTGGGGTCGTCTCCCAGGCGCGCAGCGAGGTCAGGGCGGTCGGCGGTCAGCTCAGCGAGGGCGGCGGCGAATTCAGAGTGTTCTTTACGGGTTGCCATGATGTAAACATTACACGCATTACGTCAACATGTAAACATTACATTGCAATGTTTCCAATGGAATGTTTACATGCCACCGTTTGCAATGTTTACATCTTCTGTCAACTTCTTCATTACCTGGTCCTTATCCCAATAAGTCACCGTGACATTATCCCATGTACCGGCCCATTCCTCGACAACATCGAGGCGGCGTGCTAGGGCTGCCCGCTGAACTTTCGGCGCATGCGGGTACCAGTTCCACGGTCCTGCAACATTGGTGCAAATCACGACGCGCTCGAAAGCGGCGGGTCTAGCGC
>NZ_KV794810.1:0-277 GCF_001808885.1 Corynebacterium sp. HMSC074E01 | reverse complement strand
TGTTCGCCAATCCATGGGAGCGGTGGGAACGAGTGCCGATAATGCCCTAGCAGAATCGTTTAACGCCACTCTAAAGCGTGAAGTTCTGCGTGATCGGAAAGTCTTTGACAATCCCATTACCTGCCGCCAAGAAGTCTTCCGATGGTGCATGCGCTACAACACGCGCAGACGACACTCCTGGTGCAATCTTCTAGCCCCCGATACCTTCGAAGCATTCACATCAGCTACACTGACCCAAGCAGCATAGCTAACCCCCGACGTGTCTACTTTCCGGGGG
>NZ_KV794809.1:0-4396 GCF_001808885.1 Corynebacterium sp. HMSC074E01 | reverse complement strand
TCCTACTGCCCCAACTTTGCAACAGCACCGGACAGCGGCATCGACGATGGAATAGAGATCTAGAACAATGCACAAAGCCACTACCGGCAAGGAAGATTAAGAAGATCTACAAGTGAAGATCAGCAGCATGCGCGTAGGCGCATATACTCCTATGCGCATGTTCTTGATCTGTTATTTCTCATTTGATCTACGTTGATCAAGCCAAGCAGCACCCCACTCTTCAAAGAGAGCAGACAAGCTTGTTTCGTCTTCAAGAGCTGCCATCTTCATTTCTTTGAGCAAGGTTGAGTCTTTGACATAGAGATTGACCTTGCTGGTCTTGCTGGATGCAGCTGCAAACATTTTCTGCGATGGAGTGAGAACCTTCTCTGTTTTTTCCTGTACCGCAGGCTTTGCTTTCTTTCTATCTCCAATGGCCATAATTACTCCTAGTCCTCAGCGAATGCTTGCTCAAGCTCAATGGCAAGAGACTTCCATGGTTCAGTCATTTTTGGGGAAGTTCCGAACGCCCGTCGGGTAGATGCGCGGGTGGGGATCACAACGTCAGCGAGGGCTGCCGTCTCATTTCCTACAAGTTCTGCATGGACCTCATCTAAGAGCCGTTCACGTCTATCTACGTTGGTGAGGACTACGGCGACCGGTGTATCGAGATCCGCCAAAGCATCGAGGGTGACTTGTGTGCGATCAATCTCCATCGGAGATACCCCTGTAGGAACCAAGATCAGTGATGCCACCGATGCTGCTGCATCGATAAGCTGACTACCACCAGGAGGGGTGTCGACAATTAGGTAGTCGAGATCGGAATATCGACGTAGTTGAGAATTAAGGTCACGCACGGATGATGTTAGGACGACGGGGAATCTTAAGTCCTCGGTTGCTCGCGCCCAGCGCGTAGCGGACTGTTGTGGATCCATGTCGAGGACGGCAACTGTACGTCCGTTTTCTTCAAGCGCGGTGGCCAGAAACATTGCTGTTGTCGTTTTTCCTGTGCCACCCTTTGACTGAATGACTGAGATGACGTTGGGCATGATTCAAGGATAAGCAGAGATGGTGCCAGTTAGCGGCAATGACACATGCGTATTAGCGCATGTGCGCATGTGCGCTAATGCGCATGTACGGCTACACATTTGACGATCTGCTGAATTCTGAGAATTTGTTCAACACAGGCGCATGTGCGCATATGCCCATCCGCGTACATCTTTCTATGCGCATATTTATGTCTAGGGGAAGATGTGCCTATCGGTTAATCCTTGTCTGCTTTTAGGCGTGGTAATGGCTTGGTAAGCTCAACAACGTAATTACAGTGAGGTCATTACCCGCTAAATAAAAATGAGCGCCCTTCGGGCGGCAACCCGCAGAGCGCTCGCTTTACGCCCCAAATCCACCTTGGGGAGAAAGCCTGAATATGAGTCTACCCAACACAGACACCGCTGTGGAAGTTCCGCAGCGTGTCCCCACAAAAAAGTCGCACTGGAATGCAGCACAGCTGCTCACCCAAACACTGGGTGCTACACCCACCACGTTGGGCAACTTTGGCGTTACCGATAGTGACCGCCAGCAGCTCATTGCCCACCTAGGACGTAAGACCCTTCAGGGAAGCCCGACCCGTAACTTCAAAGCCGCCTGGCGCAAAGACAAAGACGGCAATACCGCCCCGAAGCTCTACCGCGTCGAAGCTCCTGCCTTAGGGCGCTGTCAGTACGTGGCTCTGACCCATAAACAACGCTCCACGGTGATCGTCGTGGATGTTGATCGCCGAGGTGTGGCTGGAGGCACGATTGAATGTCTCAATGAGTCGGTGCGTCAGAAGCTGGCGGTGCTGGCTGCTGGTAATGCTGGACCCTCATGGATCGGGATTAACCCGACCAATGGGAAGTGTCAGCTGATTTGGTTGATCGATCCGGTCTACGCCGATGGGGGAGGGGATGCGTCAAATGTGCGGCTGCTGCGGGTGACGATGACGATCATGGCCGAGTTGCTTGGTGGTGATGTGGCGTTTGCGCACCATTTGTCGCGCTCGCCGTTTTATACCGGGGATGATCCGGCTGCTTATCATTGGCATGTTCAGCATCACCGGGTCGATAGGCTGTCCCATTTGCGAGACGAGGTGCGCACGATGACCGGTCAACCAGCCCACGCAGAGGCCAAAGGTACGCAGAAATTCTCTAGCGGCCGTGAGCTAATTGAGGCTGTCCGTGCCCGCCGTGAGCAAGCTCAACAAGCCAGGGAACTTCTCGCATCCTTGGAGGGCGACCTTCCAAGTGCCGAAGCGCTTGATGGTGATCGGATCGAGGGGGTTAAAGTCCTGTGGATCACTGAGGGGCGTGCCGCTCGTGATGAGACGGGGTTCCGTCACGCGTTGGCGACCGCACACCGTTTGCGGGAAGCGGGGGAGCGGATGACGGATGCGAAGATCATTGACGCCTACGAGCGCGCCTACAACATCGCCCAGGCCGTCGGCGCTGATCATCGCGAGCCGGAGATGCCGCCACAGCGAGATCGTTTAACGATGGCGCGTCGTGTGCGTGGCTACGTGTTGTCGAATAACCGCTCCAACGGTTCCTCGTCGTTCACGGGCGCTACTGATGGCGTCAATGCTAGGGAGCGTAAGGCGTTGGCGACGATGGGCCGTAAGGGCGGCAAGAAGGCCGCTAAACGATGGAACGACCGCGACAGCGAATACGCGCAAGCTGCGTTGGAAAGACTGGAAGGAATCCAGAAGAGAAAGAAAATCCAAGGCAGCACGAGTCGCGCTCAAGTCATGACAGCTTATGTCGCGACCCTTAATGAGACAGGTGTCGCCCCCACGCGCCCGGCCATCATGGAAGAGACCGGACTCTCCAGAGCCACCGTCACGAGACACCTAGCCGCACTTAAGGAAGCAGGCATGCTCCCCGACAAGTAGGGGGCTCACACTATAAGCAATACACGGTTCCCCTGCTCCCTTATGGGGCAGTTAGCTTTTAGAGAAACTATCTGCTTACATGGGGCCACCAATTGTTGGTTTTAAGATTGAGTGAGTTCTTGTTTGGCAGTGGTGGGTTGACTCTTTCTTGGGAGCGGATGCTATCTAGAGAGGGGTGGAGGTTGGTTTAGCTATGTAGGCGTGTGTGCGTGCGGCTAGGGGTGAGGCGCACTTTGTTTTCCGCGGTTTGTGTACAAGCTCGTGGAGGCGGAGATGCGTGAGGTGAGCTAGTTATTAGCTCCAGCATGGTGCCCTAGGGGATAAGAAATGTTGGCTTTGCCGATGGCAGGGCTGCGTGTTCGCTGCCATCGGTTAGGTGGCGTGATTAGTGCTTGGGCTGTTCTACATGATTGCTGTGGCAGTATCTACGTTATGAAATCAGCCACGAGGGACACGGTAGTTGGCGCCCTAGGGGCAGCTCGGATGTCCCCATATCTTTCTGCTGCAGACGGCAACAAGAAAAGGGCTCTTGCGCTGTATCGGTGGAGTGTCGAGTTGGGGGCATCGGTGCAAGAAACACTCGGCATTACCGAGGTACTTGTTCGTAATGCGATGGATGAACAGTTGCAGGAGTGGAACCGTCGGGAAACCGAAAATCCTAGTTGGCTTCTCGACGCTCCAGCTTCCCCATTGCGAGGGCTTACTCAAGGTAAGCGACTAGAAGCGTTGAGGCGAGCGCGGAAGTCTGCGGGCAATCGTTCCATACATCATCCTCGCTATGGAGCTGAGATTACGCATGATGATGCTTTGGCGAACACGATGTTTGGGATGTGGAAAGACATTCTCCCGAACCATGATCCAGATGCTGAACCGGAGAAGAGGGAGAATAAGAATCGTGTCCGGATGTGGGAAGAAGCGCTAGAAGCAGCGTTTCCGCATGAAGTAGATCCTGACGGTCACACGACGTACTGGAGAGTGGCTCACCTTCATCTGCTGCGTAATCGAGTATCACACATGGATAGTTTGCTCAATGTTGACGTTCTCGATGTGATTGGTGATGCGTTTTCGCTGGTGGGGAGCATAGATCCAGTTCTCGAGCAGTGGCTCACGGGTACGAGTACTGTTAAGAAAATTTACTCGTCCCGTCCCCAGTAGAAAGAGGGAAGGCCTACAGGCGCAAATTGTCCTGTAGACCTTTCCTCACTCATAGCGAGGGACCTTGTCCTCACTTTCTCTACCTTCATTTTACCCTTGGAAAGGTTCAACGCAAGTTACCCTAAGGCCAAACATCGCTCCGGCAGACGGTGTTCGCAGTCTAAAGGCCGTATTGAGAGATTCGCGCAGGTTTAGGTAACAGGCGGCTTTAGGTAGCGTGTGCTGTCTGATTGGTCATCCAGGACGCCATTTCGACCAATGCTCTCCGCCCAACTTTGCAACAGCACCAGTGAGAGTAAGGCACTTCGGTGCTGTTGCAAAGTTGGGGCAGTAGGA
>NZ_KV794808.1:0-812 GCF_001808885.1 Corynebacterium sp. HMSC074E01 | reverse complement strand
CATGCCCGGCTCCGTTTCAACTCCACGGAGCACACCTGATGTCTACATACGGATACGGCCGTCACGAACATGGCCAAAATTTTCTCACAGACCACAAGATCATCAACTCCATCGTCGATCTTGTAAAACAAACCTCCGGCCCCATCATTGAGATCGGGCCAGGAAGCGGTGCCCTCACTCACCCGATATCCCACTTGGGGAGGGCAATAACGGCAGTTGAGGTAGACGCAAAACTAGCTGCCAAACTCACAAAAAAGACCGCCTCGGCGTCGGTCGAAGTGGTCCATGATGATTTCCTCAACTTCCCGTTACCCGCCACTCCCTGCGTCATTGTGGGAAACATTCCCTTTCACCTCACCACTGCCATTCTTCGAAAGCTGTTGCATGCGCCGGCATGGACTGACGCTGTACTCCTCATGCAGTGGGAAGTCGCTCGCCGCCGGGCCGGGGTAGGTGCAAGCACGATGATGACAGCTCAGTGGTCCCCATGGTTCACGTTTCACCTTGGTTCCCGAGTACCAAGGTTTGCTTTCCGGCCACAGCCAAACGTTGACGGGGGGATCTTAGTGATCCGCCGGGTGGGTGACCCGAAGATCCCGATAGAGCAACGCAAAGCCTTTCAGGCGATGGTGCACACCGTTTTCACCGCCCGGGGACGCGGGATAGGGGAAATTCTCCGAAGGGCAGGGTTGTTTTCATCACGTTCAGAGACACAATCATGGTTGCGCTCGCGAGGAATCGACCCCGCAACCCTACCTCCCAGATTGCACACCAGCGACTGGATCGATCTCTTCCAGGTGACTGGTTCCTCT
>NZ_KV794807.1:0-212 GCF_001808885.1 Corynebacterium sp. HMSC074E01 | reverse complement strand
CGGGTGGATCACCTCCTTTCTAAGGAGCATATATATGTGGCACCAGTTGGTGCTTGATAGCCATGAGTTTGTTTCATGGTGTGGTGGTTGAGTAAGCGTTTGTCTTGCTGCCACCGTAAGTTAATCGGGTGGAGATACATCTTAACCAGGATGAGTTATTAACTAACGCGTTAGAAAGTACGTGGTGCATTGTTGGGTGTCTGGGGCATTGT
>NZ_KV794806.1:0-227 GCF_001808885.1 Corynebacterium sp. HMSC074E01 | reverse complement strand
TGGCGTGAACACACAAAACACAAAAAGAACAAAGAAATCACACAAACCACAACCTGACACCACAAAAAATGATGGCAAGCACATGGTTTAATGCTCGCGTCCACTATACAGTTCTCACACAACACCCCACACAAGACAACAACCACACCACAAACGGTCAAATAGCCATCGAAACTTATGCGGGTTACAACCAGGGAACAATGCCCCAGACACCCAACAATGCACCA
>NZ_KV794805.1:0-118997 GCF_001808885.1 Corynebacterium sp. HMSC074E01 | reverse complement strand
AAGGACATCAACGACAAGAACCAGACGGTTACCTCTGACTCCGACAAGCCTTCCGACACCCCGGATAAGGGCGACGGCAAGGACAATGATGGAGACAAGGGCAGCTCGAAGAAGGACCTGCCGTGGTGGCTGCTGCTCATCCCGGGTCTGGGCCTGATCAAGATCATCTCCGACGGTGGCCATGATGGTGGCAATGGTGGCCACGATGGTGGCAACAACCACGGTGAGTCCCATGACAACACCGGCCGCGATGACCGCGAGGTTACCGTCCTGGATGCAACCCCGCCGGAGGATGCTGCCAACCAGCCGCAGGACTTCGGTCAGCCGGTGCCGTCCAACACGCACCGCGTGGAGATCAAGCACGTACCTTCCGGTGCAACCCAGCTTGACCCAGGCATGCAGGACTTCATCAAGTAGTCCGCACTGCAACACCATCCCGGCCCTCACCGGCTGGGCGTGGTAGGGGCAGACAATGATTAGGACAATCCCCTCCAGGGTGAAAACGCTGGAGGGGATTCGTCGTATGACTCTTAGACTATTGTTTACAGCGAAACCCCATAGCGAAGACTTTTAGAAGCTAGACGCCCATAATTAGAAGACAGGAACAAGGAGCAGAGATTATGGCTGACGAAAGCCAACAGAACGATATTCCGGAATACCCCTCCGATTCCACGGGTGAGACTGCCGGGGAGGCTGCCGCAGCGAAGCACCGTGCCGGTGAGGAGCAGTCAGCGGGCGAGCCGAAGAAGGGCAATAAGAAGCTCCTCATTGGTCTGGTGGCGCTCATTGCGATCATCTTGGTCATCGTGCAATTGGTGATCTATGCGGGCCGCAATGGCGATGATTCTGCGGAAGATAATGCAGGGGATTCGGTGGAGACGTCGCAAAGCTCTGAGTCTGCCGCACCCACGACGAACAATGATCCCTTCGTGGATGACTCCGGTGAGCAGGATCAGGAGATTGATGCCGCACCGGGTGAGTTCCGTGGCTTTGGTGCCATGTCCCTGGGCATCAACGATGAGTTCGCCGCGGTGGACCCGATTCAGGTCACTGATACCGGCATGCTGATTCCCCCGCGCGATGTGCAGCGCTTGGGCTGGTACTCCGCATCCGCTGTCCCGGGAGTTGCTGGCCCGGTTGGCTCCAGCGTTATTACCGGCCACATCAACTACCAGGGGCAGGGAACAGGTTTCGCCGAGAAGTTCACCACCCTGGAGCAGGGCCAGGAGTTCACCGTCTTCATCGATGGTGAGGAGCGCCGCTTCCGCGTGACTGAGGCACCGTACCGTCTGCAGAAGGGCGCGGGCTTCCCGGACGTGGTCAATGACACGGAGGGAGAGAACCGCCTGGTCCTCATCACCTGCGGTGGCAAGTTTGTTGGTGGCCAGCTGGGCTACGAGGACAACATCATCACCGTAGCCGAGCCGGTGGCACCGGTGGAAGGTGGCGCTGAGGCGCCGGTGGCTTAGGCGGAGGCCTCCTCCAGGCGCGCGATGTGCAGCGTCAGGTAGGAGACTTCATCGGGGGTTAATGCGCTGTCGAGGCGCAGCTCAATCAGGTTGGCTACCATCTGGGCGGTCTCGACGGCATCGGGGTAGCGCGCGGAGATGGCGGTGGCCACCTGACGGTCGTCGGAGTCGAGCTGCTGGTGCTCCGCCATGCGCACGAAGAGATAGCGCAAGTGCGTGATGAAGCGGGCGACGGAGATGTCCTCGCTGTTGAGCTCCGTATCGTTGTGGGAACCGATGACGGCCAGGATCTGTTGGATGAGGCCCGTCATGCGGTAGGTGCCGGAGAGATCCCCCACCGCGAACCCAGCGTTGACTAGGTGCAGGGTGATGGCCACGGCCTCATCAGGAGCCAGTGGTTTGTGCAGGCCACTGTTGATGGCAGTGAGCAGTTGTTGCGCGAGGGAAAAATCATCGGCGTAGAGGTGGCGTACCTCAGCTGCCAATGGATAGGACACGGTGTTGCCGCGGCTGACCGCGCCGTGGATGTGATCCGCAATCGCCACGACCAGCGTGAGCTTGCTGCGCAGTGCCTCAGACATGTCGACGGAGTGCATGGCATCGATGACTAACTGCACGTACTCGCCGGGGATGCCGGCGATCATGGCGGCGAGGTGGTCCGGGTCGCGGCCAGAATCCGGTACGAAGACCTTGACCACCTTCGCCGGGTCAACCTCAGTGCCGGGGTGAGCCTGGAAGCCGATGCCGCGGCCGGTGACAATGACGTCCTCCGCGCCGCGCCGTGCGAGCACGACGTTGTTATTGAACACGCGCAACAGTTGCACAAGGCACCTTTCTGGTTGGGGTTAACCGGTTAAGGCTAGCCGGTTGGGGCTAGTCGGATGAGGCTAGCCGGTTGGGGCTAAAACGACTAAAGCCAGCCACGATGGTAGATACATCGAGCCAGCTTAGTCAGGGTTCGTTAAAGGCGTGCTAAAGGTTCCCTAGTGGGTCCTTTAGCGGGTCGTGGTTATGACCGTGTCGCCAGCGGCGGCGTGGTTCAGGCCAGCCGGGGTGACGGCAGACAGAGCCTTGGTATTGGTCACGGCCAGGACGATGGTGGTGTCGTAGCCGGCTTCGGTGACCTTGGCAAAGTCAACGGTGGCAAGCAGCTCGCCATGCTTGACGGTGTCGCCCTTCTTGACGGCCGGGGCGAAACCTTCGCCCTTCATCTTCACGGTGTTGATACCGATGTGGACGAGGACCTCCACGCCGTCCTCAGTCTTGATGCCGTAGGCGTGACCGGACTTCATAGCACTGACAATCGTGCCGCTGACGGGGGAGTAGACCTCGTCGCCCTCGGGGACGATGCCCACGCCATCACCTAGCGTGCCGGCGGAGAATACCGGGTCATCGATCTCAGCCATGGGGACAACCTTGCCGGTCGACGGCGAAGCGATGTCGGTGGTGGTGCCAGCGGCCGGCTCAGTGGCCGTGGCCGGGGCATCCGCCTTGGTGGCCGTTGCGGTTGCGGTGGCAGCGCCGGCACCGGCGCCGGCGGCAGCGGTGGTTGCGGGGGCGTCGGCAAGCGCGGCGTTGTCAGCGTTGCCGGCGTTGTTGGCGTTGTCGAGCTCGGCCTGCTCGGCTGCCTCGCGGGCGGCCTTGGCCTCAGCGCGCTCCTCCGGGGTGCGGTAGTCGGTGAAGAGGATGAGGAAGAAGGCCACGAAGAAGGCCACTGCAATGGCGATGGCGTACTTGGCCATTGGGGTGAAGACCGGGATGGTCAGCAGGGAGGTGAAGACGAAGGCGTCGGTAGTAATACCGTTCGTGCCCAGGGTCAGCAGGGCCACGGTCAGGCCACCAGCGAAGCAGCCCACCAGCATGCGCGGGTAGATGCGCTTGTAGCGCAGGTGGATACCGTACAGGGAAGGCTCAGACACACCACCGAGCAGGCCGGCCAGGAGGGCGGAGCCGGAGGTCTGGCGCATCACGGTGTCGCGGTCACGGATGGACAGGGCCAGAACACCGGCGGTAGCGCCGAAGCAGGCGAAGTTCCATGCGCCCATCGGGCCCTGGATGAAGTCATAGCCCAAGGTCTGGATGTTGACCAGCATGAGGGCGTTAAGCGGCCAGTGCAGACCCAGCGGGACCAGGAAGGGGTAGAGCATCGGGATGGCTAGGGCGAAGACGAACGGAACATTGTCATTCATCCAGGACAGGCCAGCACCAATGCCGTTACCAGCCCACACACCGAAGGGGCCAATGAGGAAGGCCGTCAGCGGGATGAGGACGATCATAGTAAGGAAGGGGACAAAGACCATGTGCACCGCGGAGGGGATGATCTTCTGGAAACCCTTGTAGAAGAGCGCGGCAACGGCGGCCATGATGAGCGGGACGAAGACGTTTCCGCCGTAGTCCTGCAGCTGCATGGTCATACCGAAGATCTCAATGGAGCATTGCTCAGCACCGAGGGTGTCGTTGGTAACGCACTGGACCGCGGGGTTCTCCGAGAGATTGAGGAACTCCGGGGTGAATAGCGCAAGCATGATTGCCGCGGGAACCCAGGGGTCGATGCGCAGCTTCTTACCCGCGTTATACGCCACCATCACCGGCAGGAAGAAGAAGACGGAACGCCACATGGCATCCACGAAGAACCACGAGGCCGGCTTGTCAGGGGAGCGGAAGTCCACAACGCCGAAAGCATCGAGCACCGAGGCGAAGGCAATAACCAGGGAGGCGCCCAGCAGCACGCCGAGGATGGGGCGGAAGGAATCCGAGAGGTACTCGAAGAAGGTATCCATCCAGGGCAGCTTGCCCTTGGACTTGGCGCGGGCGGCGGCCTTGACATCATCGTTGGAGCGGCCGGCGGACTCACCGGCGTTCTTCATCTGCGGCAGGGCGTTGATCTGGTCATAGACCGTGGCCACGTCGCCGCCGATGACCACCTGGTAGTTGCGGCCGCCCTGGGGCACAGCGCCCATGACCTTGGGGATAGATTCGAGTGCTTCCTTATCGGCTTTGGAGGCATCAGCCAGCTCGAAGCGCAGGCGCGTAGCACAGTGCGTGAAAGAGGTGATGTTCTCCGCTCCGCCGATGCCATCCAAGATGGCTTCGGCTGCCGAGCGAGTCTCTGTCGACATGAGAATCCTTTCGAGAGTAGGCAGGCACTGTGGCTAAAAACCACAAAAGACCTAGGCCACAATGGTTCACAAGCGAACCATCCCCACACGGCTAAGAGCGGGGAGCCTAGGTCTTGCCCGAAGTAACAATCCTGGTTAGGAGCCTACTCCGAGGGAACAAGGGAGGACAAGTTTCTGTGTGATAGCACACTTTGGCTTCGGGTGAGGTGGCAGTGGCCTGGGGAGTTGCTGATGGTCAGTGTTAAGTCGGCGGCGAGAAGGGGTGTGTTCCCGTACTGTGAAAGTGTCGTAGTGTCACTGTGTACCCCACTATGTGAGCTTGGGTACACGCTTTCTAAGCAGAGAAAGGTTTCTCATGACCGCCAAGTCCTCACGGAATTCCGCCTTCATCAGCGTCATTGGGCGCGGCTTCGACGGTTTGGACGTTGCTGCTGTGGCTCAGGAACTGGGGGCCACCTTCGCCCAGGTAGATGACTTGGGAACCACGCTCAGCGAAGTCCTGGAGAATGCCCCCGCGGGCAACCTGGTCCTCCAAGGCACCGGAGTTATGGACTTTGATGCCAAGGCCGCCGCCGCCCTGGGCCTGCCCTTCGTGCTGGTTTCCGAGGCGCCTGACCGCGCCGCGGAGCTGGCGCTGAACCACGCGCGCTCGGTGGGAGCCACCGTGGTGGGCGCGGTGGATGACGTCTCCTCCATCCCCAGCGCGATTTCCTCCCTGGAAGAGATCGAACCTTATATGAGCGCCGAGCTCTTCCAGAAGCAGCTTTTGGATCAGGCCCGCGAGATTGGCGCGCACATCGTGCTGCCGGAGGGCGAAGACGATCGCATCTTGGAGGCCGCAGGCGAGCTCATCAAGGGCAAGGTGGCGAAGCTGACGATTTTGGGTGACGGGAACGTCGAAAAGCGCGCCCAGGAACTCGGGATCGACCTACCTGGCGTGGACATCATCAACCACCTGGAATCCCCGCTGGCAGAAGAGTTTGCGGCAGACTTTGCGGAGCTGCGCAAGAAGAAGGGCGTGACGCTGGAGCAGGCGCGCGAGACCATGAAGGACGTGTCCTACTTCGCCACGATGATGGTGCACAAGGGCTTGGCCGATGGCATGGTCTCCGGTGCGGCGCACACCACTGCGCACACCATTAAGCCTTCCTTCCAGATCATTAAGACCAAGCCGGAGGCCTCCGTGGTCTCCTCCATCTTCCTCATGGTGATGCCCGGACGCCTGTGGGCCTTCGGTGACTGTGCGGTGAACCCGAACCCGACCCCGGAGCAGCTCGGCGAGATCGCCATCGTCTCCGCGCAGACCGCCGCGCAGTTTGGCCTGGACCCGCGCGTGGCGCTGCTGTCCTACTCCACGGGTACCTCGGGTGCTGGCCCAGACGTGGAGAAGGTGGCGCAGGCCGTCGAGGCGGCTCGCGGTATCGACTCTTCCGTGGCGGTGGATGGTCCGCTGCAGTTCGACGCCGCCTGCGACCCCGGCGTGGCCGCCAAGAAGGCGCCGGAATCCGACGTTGCGGGTAAGGCCACGGTCTTCGTCTTCCCGGACCTGGAGGCCGGCAATATTGGCTATAAGACGGCGCAGCGCACCGGTGGTGCACTGGCGGTGGGCCCGATTCTGCAGGGGCTGAACAAGCCGGTCAATGACCTTTCACGTGGCGCGACTGTTCCGGACATCATCAACACGGTGGCTATCACTGCTATTCAGGCAGGGGTGAAGTAGATGGCGTACGTACTCGTTCTCAACTCGGGTTCCTCCTCAGTTAAGTTTCAGCTGGTGGACCCGGAAAGCTCGGCTACAGATACCCCGCTGGTCTCCGGTTTGGTGGAGCAGGTTGGTGAGCCGCAGGGTGCGGTGACCGTCAAGACGGGCGGTGAGGAATTCAAGGAAGAGCTGGAGATTCCCACCCACTCCTTCGGCCTGGACCGCGCGTTTAGCATCATGCACGAGCATGGCGTGGGCCCGACGGATGTCGAGGTCATCGCCGTGGGCCACCGCGTGGTACACGGCGGGCGCTTGTTCAGCGAGCCACAGCTCATCGTGGATCAGATCGAGTCCATGATCGAGGACCTCATTCCGCTCGCGCCGCTGCACAACCCGGCGAACCTGGACGGCATCCGCGTGGCGCGCAAGCTGCTGCCGGAGATCCCGCACGTGGCGGTCTTCGATACGGCCTTCTTCAACCACATGCCGCCGGCGGCCGCGCTCTACGCCATCAACAACGATGTGGCCTCGCAGTATGACATCCGCCGTTATGGCTTCCACGGAACCTCCCACGAGTTCGTCTCGCAGCAGGTGCCGAAGCTTCTTGACCGTGACCCAGGGCATGTTCACCAGATCACGCTGCACTTGGGCAACGGTGCTTCGGCGGCGGCGATTCGCAACGGCCGCCCGATCGATACCTCGATGGGCCTGACCCCGCTGGCAGGTCTGGCCATGGGCACGCGCTCGGGCGATATTGACCCGGGTATCATCTTCCACCTCTCGCGTGAGGCGGGGATGTCGATCGATGAGATCGATAACCTTCTGAACAAGCGCTCCGGTGTGAAGGGCATTGCGGGTGTCAACGACTTCCGCGTGCTGCGCGAGCGCATCAACAACGAGGACCAGGACGCCTGGCTGGCCTACAACATCTACATCCACCAGCTGCGCCGCTTCATCGGCGCGTACATGATTGCGCTGGGCCGCGTGGACGCGATTACGTTTACCGCCGGTGTGGGCGAGAACGATACTGAGGTCCGCCAGGATTCGCTGTACAACCTGGACATGTACGGCATTGACTTCGATAAAGAAGCCAACCTCGTGCGCTCGAAGGAGCCGCGCATGATTTCGACCGCGGATTCCCAGGTCAAGGTCTTCGTGGTGCCCACGAACGAGGAGCTGGCTATCGCGCAGAAGTCCGCAGGTATTGCTGCCATGGCCCGGGAGGCGGGCCTGTACTAAGTCGAGCGTCGGCTATGCCGCCGGCCGGTAGCGCTGGCGGCTAGAACATCGTGACTGGGCGGACCTTATTGGCCAAGTCCACCAGCGCGTAGCGGTGGCGGGCGAATGGTGCTTGGCGGGCTAATGCCCGCAGGGTATCCGCCAGGCCATAGCGCAGGCCGCGCTGGGTAAAGGGGAACTCGAAAAGATCGTTGGGGGAGGCCGCGGCGTCGAGGTCTGCCTCGCGCAGGAAGGTCAGCCCGGCGGAGATGACCGCAATCTTGATCTGCAAGAAGCGCGGCTCGTTCTGCGGAATCTCCTCTAGGCGGCGGGCAGCACGCCGGATGCGTGACTCGGAGAGATCATGCACGATGAGCTGCAGGACCGTGGTCAAGCGGGCCATGCGGTGATGGCGCGAGGCGTTGGGCACCTTATCCAAGGTGGCCACGGCAAGCTCAACCTGGTGCTCGGCGCGCAGCTGGCGGGCCAAGCCGAAGGCGGAGGAGACCGTCGTCGGGTTCGTCGCCCACACGATGCCGTAGAGGCGCAGCGAGTTGAAACGCAGGTGGGCCGGATCATCGGTGATGTGGTCCCAGATACCTGGCTGGTCCTCAAAAGCATCGTTGGGCAGATCCGCCAGCGAGGTGGTGAGGTTGGCGCAGGCACGGGCAACGGAGGCGTCGATCAGCGCGGCCTCCGAAAAACCCAGCTGCTGCAGGATGAGCTCGTTGACCGCGCCGATGGCCAGCTTCGGTGCAGCCTCGCCGGGCAGCACGTCGAGGACGTGCGCGAAATGGGCTTGGGCCTCGCGGTATTTGTCCAAGAGCAGCTCGGTCACGCCCGAGTACCAGTGGAAGCGCCAGTCCTTGCCCAAGCGCTCCTCGATGGAGGTCAACCACTCGCGGGCCTGGCCGATATAGCCCAGGTCAATCATGGCGCGCACCACGCCGAGGGGAATCTCGGCGGACTCCTCGTACTCCGGGGTCTGCATGGCCTGGCGCAGGGTTTCTAGCGCTTCCTGCGGCTCGGTATAGGAAGAACCCTGCAGCAGCGGGGCGCCGATATCGGAGCGGACAATGAGCGGGATGGGCAGCGCGGAGACCACCTCGGGGGCGGTGATGCGGACGGTGCGGTCGATGCCATCGATGAGCTGGTCGGTGCGGAAGACCAGGTGCTTCGTGCCGAAGGTCGTACGCTGCGGGGAGAAGACGGAATGCTGAGCAGGGTGCTGGATGCCATCGCGGAGCGCGATGACCTCGCGCAGGACGCCGAAGAGCTGGTCACGCAGCTCGGAGACGGACGCGAAGCGCCGCTCCGGGTCCGGATCGGTCGCGCGCAAGAGGAGGCGGTAGAAGGAAAGGTAGCGGCGCAGCAGCGGCTCCTCCGTGGGGGAGGGCAGGCCGGGCTTGTAGACGCCATCCTCCACCGGCAGCTTCAGCGTTAGGCAGGCCAGGGTGCGCCCGATGGTGTAAATATCGCTGGCCACAGAGGGGCCCTGGGTGGAGATCTCCGGCGCCTGGAAACCCTGCGTGCCGTAGATGTGTCCGAAGGCACCGATGCCGGAGACCGCGCCCAGATCGATGAGCTTGACCTGGTCCTCGGTGACGATGATGTTGGAGGGCTTCAAGTCGTTGTAGACCACGCCGCGGGCGTGCAGGTAATCCAGGGCGGGCAGGATTTCCAGGATGTAGGCAATCGCGGTGTCGACCGGGAAGCGGTCATTGGCCTGGTCGTTGCGGCGCTGCTTCAGCGAAGGTCCGCCGACGTACTCCATGACGATGAAGCCGCCGGGTACGCGGGGATCATCGATGAAGTTGAAAATCTTCACGATATTCGGGTGCGTGATGTCCGCGAGGAATTCGCGCTCCGCCTCCGCCGTGGCGGTCTCTTCTGCGGAGTTGGTGGATTGCATTCCCTTGAGCACCACGATGCGCCCGGAGACGAAGTGGTCATTGGCCAGGTAGATCCAGCCCAACCCGCCATGGGCGAGCACGCCGAGGATTTCGTATTGGCCGGCCACCATGTCACCCGGCTTAAGCTGCGGCGGGGCGGCGCGGGGCGCATCCTGCGGATCGATAAGCGCCTGAGTGGGATCATCCGGGACCACGAAGGGCAAGGTGGCCATGCCATCGGCCACTTCGCGGTCGGTGCGCTTGGTGCTGCGGCGCTGGCGGAAGGTATCGAGCGCGCGGCGGCGGGAGGCCTGCGAGGGGTCCTCTGCTTTGCGACGATCTCGCAGCTGCCCCAGCTCTTCGATCAGAGCCGCGATGTTGTCTGAATCGACGTATTCGCCATCGCCAGGCTTATTCGTCGCGGTGCCGTGCGTGCCGGGCTGACCGGAAGGGGATAGGACGGCGCCGGTGGCAGTGGGGTCATCTTCCTCGTAGTCATCGGCGAAAGGATCGAAAGGTACGGCCGCGGTGCGGTCGGAGGCTTCCGTGTTACCGGCACCGGAAGCCGTTGTTCCCGGATCACCTGGTTCCGCAGGCGAGGTGCTGAGAAGGTGATCCTCCGAGAGATCATCCTCCTCATCGGCGAAGGGATCGAAGCGGACGGCTTGGGTAGCGTCGGCGGGTGCTTCGAGCTCCACAGCTTCGAGAGCAGCGTCCTCGTGCTCTTCGGGCGTGAGGTGGTCGAGCTCATCCTCGCTGAAGCGGTGCGACATTAGTGCCCCTCCTTCTTCTCACCGGGGTGGTTGCTGCTTGGGGAACTCGGCTGCGATTCCGTCGCGGGTGGGGTCTCATCGAGGTACTTTGGCGCCGGGAGCATGGGCTGGTCCATATAATCCCCCAGCCACTCGTTGAAGAGCCTTTGCCAGGTCCCGTCCTTGCGAATGCGCTCCAGCGTGGAGTTCACCTGACGGATAAGCGGGCGCGAGTCATACGTGCCATCGGGCTTGCGCACTGCCACGCCGTAGTTTTGACTCTCAAGGGGGCCACCGACAATCTCGGTGTAGCGATCCTGGGCCAACATGCCGGAGAGCAGCGCATCATCCACCACGATGCCATCCGCTTGCCCCAGCTGTAGGGCCATGAGGCAATCGCCCCAGGCGCGGGTCTCCAGGATGTCGGAAGCAGGCGCGTGCGTGCGTATCGCGTCCACCATGGTGGAACCCTTCGTCGCGCACAGGGTCATCCCAGCGGTATCCGCGATGGACTCAATACCGGAGTTCTTCAGCACCAGCAAACGAGCGTCCGTTTGCATATAGGGAATGGAGAAGGTGACTTCGCGCTGACGTTTGGGGCTAATAGTCATGGTACGGATGACGATGTCCACCGTGCGGTCGTTGAGGGCACGCGCGCGCTCGGAAGCTTCCACGAAGCGGAAGTCCACCTTGTTGGGATCCCCAAAGATATCGCGGGCGATTTCGCGGGCGATGTCGACCTCGAAGCCGCGCACCTCGCCGCTGGCGGTATCGCGGTAGCTGAGCAGGTTATTGGAGCGGTCCACGCCCACGATGAGCCGTCCGCGCGCCAGGATATCGGGCACGCGTTCCTCCGGCTTCTTATCGTCCGGGCGGTAGGAGCCATAGGCCTCTGCATCGCTTTGCCGGGATACCTCACCGGTGCCAGCGGGCTCGATGATGGCATCCTCCGGCAGCGGCGGCCCCGGAGTGGAATCGAGGTTCGCGGTGGAGGGAAGGATGGGGTCCTGCGTGCTGGGCGGCTCCGGCTCACAGGCGCTGAGCGCCACGGCGCTGCTGAGCACGAGCAGGGCTGTGGTCCACGCTAAGCGTTGAGAGTTTCGGCGGCGCATCACAGGTACTCCTGCAGACGGGGACGAATACCTAGCCACACGGCGATGATCGCGCCGAAGGTGGCCAGGAGCACGCCGGTGGACACCATCGTCATGGCGTTGAGACCCTGGACCAGGTAGGTGCGCATGGCGTCGCGGGCTTGGTCGATGAGCGCGGCCAAGGAGCTATCCACGGCGTTGAAGGCGCTGGCGGCGGTCGGGTCACCGTCCGGATCGATGGCGGTGGCCTGGTACAGCGCGCCATCGTAGTCGCCCTTAGCGAGGTCCTCGGTGAACTTCTCGTGGGTGGAAGTCCAGTCCTCCACTGCCTGCTTGGCGCGGGGAATCAGGGAAGGATCGGAGGAGGGGAAGTCGTCGTCGCTAAGCGCCTGCTCATAGTCCCGCAAAGCCTGGTCCACGGAGTACACCGTGGAGCTAAAGTGCACGGACATGTCCTGCTCGGAGGAGCGCAGGACCAAGGCGAGGGTCTCCGAGGTGCGCATCTGCTGGGCCTCAATGCGCGAGGCAGTCAGTGAGTCCCAGGGGCGCGACACCGTCTCGAAACCCTGGTGGCCCGAGGCCCACGTGGCGAAGTTGGAGGCGGAGGCCCACACCAGCGCGAGGAACAGCAACCCCGTGGCCGCCACAAAGCCACGGTTGAAGCGGCGGCGGGTCAGCCGCCACAGCCACCACTGCGCCAAGCCGAGGAAAATGAGTGCGGCAACCAGCCCGGACAGCGGAACCCACTGCGGGCGGGTCAGACGCTGCTGCTGTTGGCTCACCTTCTCCGAGGTCAGGGTGAACAGCTCCGCGGCGGCGGGGAGAATCTGGGTCCGCATGAGCGCCGAGGCGTTGGACATATAGGAATTCGCCACGGCGTGGCCCGCGCGGTGATTGACACGCGCCTTTTCCACGAGGGCGGTGTACACCGGCAGCTCGCGCTGGATAAAGGTGACGAGCTCGCGCACGCGCTCATCCTCGGCGGAGGTGCCCACGATGGCCTGCGTGGCGGCGACCGACGCGGCATCGATGGCCTCGTTATAGCGGTTGCGGTTATGCTCCGGTTCGACGCCCGCCTGCACGAAGCCGGTGGTGGCCACGGTATCGGCCAGAGACAGGTTGGTGTAGAGGTGATGCGCCGCATTCGACATCGGCTCCGTGGAGGTCAGCAGAGTATCCAGGTCATCGTGGCGCGCGGCCGAGGAAGAAGACATAGAAAACCCGGCTGCCGCGAGCGCGGCGGTCAGGATGACGGTGACCGTAAACAGCTTGCCGGGCGTGGTGGAAGCAAAGCTATAAAAGCGCCGGAGGACGCGCGCTGGGCCGGAGAAGGAACTCATGGCCAGCTGCGTGGGGCGGCTAAAAGCCGGGGCAGCAGGCTCGGTGACCTCATCGAGCCAATGATCGCCCCATGATTCGGGGGAGTGCTCGCGCAGTTCGGTGGCCGGGCCGGTCATTCCCTTAGGATAGCGCCCCGCACCCCATCGCGCGATGATTTGGGGCAGGGTGGCGTGGGCTTATTCTCGCGTATCGTATAAGACATGTGTACACGCGTTAACCCAGAGCTTTCCGGTGATGGCTGGTCTAAAGGTCCGGGCGGGGTGCCGGTATGGGGCAAGTTTGGCGCCGCTGGCCTCTTCCTCGTGGCGGGGGATGACGTGCTGCTGCAGCATCGCGCTACGTGGACGAATAACGGTGGGACCTGGGGAATCCCGGGCGGGGCGCGGGATAAGCCGGAGTCCCCGGAACAGGCAGCGTTGCGGGAGACGGAGGAAGAAACCGGAATCTCGCCGGCGGACGTCGAGGTTCTAGGCTCGCTCGTTACCGCCGGGCCCTTCGAGGAAGGCTGGACTTATACCACGGTGTTAGCGCGGACTCTTTCGGGGCAGCGCTTGGCCACGACCGCCAACGAAGAATCTGCTGAGCTGCGCTGGGTGCCCTTTAACCAGATAGAAGAGCTGGAGCTTTTGGCTCCCTTCCGGGAAGCACTACCGCGGCTGCTGAAGTATTGGGAAGAAAACGGCAGCTGATACAGGCGCGCGGCGGGAACCTGTGGCACGCTGTAGGACATGATTGAAGTAGCCGGACTGACCAAACAGTACAAGTCTGTCCGCGCCGTCGATGACCTCACCTTCCAGGTGGAGCCGGGACAAGTGACCGGCTTTCTGGGACCAAACGGCGCTGGAAAATCAACGACGATGCGCATGATCCTGGGCTTGGACAAGCCCACCGCTGGCACCGCCCTGGTGCACGGCAAACCCTACCGCGAGCTGAAGAACCCGCTGCGTGAGGTGGGCGCGCTTCTCGACGCCAAAGCGGTCCACGCCAACCGCACCGCCGCCAACCACCTGACGTGGATGGCGCAGGCCAACGGCATCCCGACCTCCCGCGTCGATGAGGTGCTCGGGCTTGTAGGCTTGGCTGATGTTGCGGGCAAGAAGGCCGGCGGCTTCTCCCTCGGTATGGGCCAGCGCCTTGGCCTGGCGGCAGCCATGTTGGGAGACCCGGGCGTACTAATCCTGGATGAGCCGGTTAACGGCTTGGATCCGGAGGGCATCCGCTGGGTGCGCTCGCTCGTGCGCGCGCTGGCAGCTGAAGGCCGCACGGTGCTCATTTCCTCCCACCTGCTGGCGGAGATGGCGCAAACGGCGGACCACCTGGTGGTCATTGGCCGCGGCCGGCTCTTGGCCAATCAGCGCACCTATGACTTTGTGAAGGAAAACTCCAGCTCTTCGGTTATCGTGCGCTCGGAACACTTGCGCGAGTTCGGCTCGGCGCTGAAGGAGGCCGGCATTTCCTTTAGGGAATCGGTCGACGAGGAGCAGCGCCCCACTTTGATCATCCCTGAGCAGACCACGGACTACGTGGGCCAGCTGGCGTACTCCACGGGCGTGCCGCTGACGGAATTGACGCTCCACCGCGCCTCGCTGGAAGAGGCCTATGTGGCTATGACGGATCGCGCGGTGCAGTACCAGGCGGAGGCACCGCAGGAAGGGGTACAGCGCTAATGTTTCTCAATACTGTTCACTCGGAGTGGACGAAGCTGCGCACGACGAAGTCCTTCTGGTGGACCACGGTCCTCATCTTCCTCATCGTGACCGGCTGGACGCTGCTGAACTCGCTCAACGCGGGCGAAGCCGTGTTGGGCATTAGCCCGCTGCAGGAGCGCAGCTTGGGTTCCATCATCTTGCTCATGGGCATGCCGATCATCATGATCCAGGCCGCGATGGTGGTGACCACGGAGTACCGCTATAAGACGCAATCCCTGACCTTCATGGCCAACCCGCAGCGTTGGACCGTGGCCTGCGCCAAGCTGCTGCTCTACGGGGTCATTGCGGCCGTCATTGCATTCTTGGGCCTGGTGTACATCTTCGTGTTGGCAGATTTGACTACGAACGAATCTGCGGCCGAGGCCTTCCAGCCCTTTGCCAGCGAGGACGGCAAGTACATGCTGTGGGCCTTCCCGCTCGCGGCCTTCGGCGTGGTTGCTTTTGTCCAGGGCCTAGGCATGCTGCTGCGGCAGACCGCCGGCACGGTGGCCATCTGCCTCATCTTGTACTTGGGCTTGGAAAATATCGTGCGCGTGCTGCCGCTGGTGGGCGATAAAGTCATTCACTTCATGCCTTTTACCGCCTTCCAGAACTGGGCGGTGAACTATGTCGATGAGAACGCGCCCTGGTCATCGGTAGGCTTTGAGGCCCTCGTCTTCTTCGGTTGGGCCGCAGTTCTGTGGATTCTGGGCGTCATCGTGCTGGAGAAGCGCGACGCGTGATCCCTTACCCGCTCCTGGCTACATTGGCGCTGTTGTCCGCAACAGCGCCTTTTGCCACTGATATGTATTTGCCGGTGATGCCGGCGATCCTCTCCGATCTGGGTACCACCCGGGCCATGGTCCAGCTGACCATCTCGGGCTTTTTCATCGGCATGGGAGTGGGACAGCTGGTCATGGGCCCGCTTTCCGACGCCATCGGGCGCAAACGCCTCCTCGTCGCCGGTGCCTCCCTCGCGCTGTTCGCTTCCGTGTTGGCGGCGCTGGCTCCGACGGCCACCGTGCTCGTGGCGGCCCGCATACTGCAGGGCCTCGGCGGCGGCGCGTGCGTGGTACTTGCCCGCGCGGTGGTTCCGGACCTTGTGCACGGCGCGGCTGCCGCGAAGGCTTATTCGCTGCTCATGGCGCTGCAAGGCATCGCGCCGGCGGTAGCCCCGGTGCTGGGTGGCGTCCTGGCGGAGCCGCTGGGCTGGCGTGGCATCTTCTGGGTACTCGCCGGGCTGCACGCGGTGCAGTTGGTGCTGGCTGTTGCCATCGTCCCGGAAACCGCGGGTGGGCGCTCCCGCGCCGGGCTGTTTCGCACGGTGGCGGGCAACTACTGGGCGGTCTTGACCAATGCCCGGGTGTGGGGCTACCTGGTGACCATGGCCTTCGGCTTCTGCTCGATGTTTTGCTACATCGCCGCCTCGGCCTTCGTGGTGCAGAACCAGTGGGGCTTTTCACCGTTGGGATATTCGCTGATCTTCGGCATTAATTCCGTGGGCCTCTTCGCAGCCACGCTGGTGAATTCGCGGGCGATGGATTCGGTTTCGCCGGCGGTCATGCTGCGCATTGGCGTGACCGGCGTTTTCGTGTGCGGGGTGCTCTTGTTGCTGTCGGTGCTGCTTGGCGCTCCGGTATGGGCATGCCTCCTCGTGCTTTTTGCCTGCGTGGCGCCGACCGGCTTCATCATGGGCAACGCCACCGCGTTGGCGACGGGCCTCATGCGCCCGCGCGCGGGCAGTGTCTCCGCGATTATGGGTTTTGGCCAATCCATGCTGGCCAGCGTCATCAGCCCGCTCATGGGCTGGGGCTCAAATGCGGCGCTGACCATGGCCACCGGAATGGTCTGCTGCAGCTTAATTTCGCTGTGCGGCCTTGCAGTGTCCACGCGGCTGGCCCGCGGCGCCGCGTAGTGCACCGCGCCGTCTCGTGCACAGGCCGCCGAACTCAAGCCATCGAGCACCCAAACGGCGCCTTGCAAAAGGCATCCCACAAATGGCATCAGTCGAAAGGCGTCTTTTCCTCTAAAAACGCCTTTTGCGGGTCCTAGATGGCGTTTTTAGCACCAAAAACACCTTTTGAGAGATGCCTTCTGGGAGATGCCATTTACTAGATGCCTTCGTCGGATGTCTTGTGGCGCGCGCCACGTGCGCGGCGAGTACACCAGGGCGGGGCTCTTGCCATCCTCAGAGATGGTTCTAGTCAGATGGTTCGTTTGCCCCCAAACGAACCATCTACCGCCTCGCAGAAGGTTTGTTTGCCCCCAGAGGAACCGTTTGACTGGAACCACGTGCGGGTCCCCACGCAGCCCTACTGCAGCGCCGAGGTCAGGCGCATGACGTTGTCCACGTAGCGGCGCAGCAGTCCGCGCTCGTTCCACTCTTCGAGGGTGAGCTCGTGGCAGACCTTCTTGTAATTCCTGGCCAGCTGGGTGAAGTCCTCGATGAGGTCGCCCTTGGCCACCAGCATGGTCGATTCATAGTTGAGGCCGAAGGAACGCATGTCCATGTTGGAGGAACCAAACATGCACAGTGGATCGCGCTCCGGAAGGTTCGGGTCCGCCAGGATGAACTTGGAGTGCAGCACGAAGGGCTCAGGGAATTGGAAGATTCGCACGCCAGCCTCCAGCAGTGCTTGGTAGTAGGAGGACTGCGCGTGGTTGACCATGAACTGGTCCGCCTTCGCAGAAACCAACAACTCCACCTCAACGTCGCGGTAGCACGCGGTGGTGACCGCCTCCAAGAGGGACTCGTCCGGGATGAAGTAGGGCGAGCAAAGGATGAGTTTTTCCTTAGCGTGGTGCACCACCGAATTGAACATGCGCAGGTTGGGTTCCGTGGTGTAACCGGGCCCGGAGGGAACCAACTGGAGGTGGTTGGAGTCCGCCGTCATAGCGTCGTCATAAGGCTGCATGTCCAAGGACAGCTGCTCCTCCGATTCCAGGTACCAATCCACCGCGAACACCGAGGCCAAGGACGTCACCACAGGGCCGGTCATCTCGACCATGTAGTCGATCCATGCGCGGTCTTTGGTCTTGTACTCGCGCTTGATCATGTTCATCGAGCCCAAGAACCCTGTGTGGCCGTCAATGACCACGATCTTGCGGTGGTTGCGCAAATCCGGGCGGCGGAAGCGGCCTTTGTGCAGCTGCAGCGGAAGCATGAGCCGCCAGTCGACGTCTATCTCGGTGAGGCGCTTGCCCAGCGTGAAGTAGCCCTTGTACTTCAAACTGCCAATCTGATCTAGCAGCAGCTTGACCTCCACGCCGCGCTCGCGGGCGCGCGCGAGGGATTGGAAGAAGACATCCGTCACCTCATCCCAGGACTGGATGTAGATTTCGATGAGCACGTATTTCTCAGCGCGGTCCACCGCCCGGGCCATGGCCAGGATGGCCTCCTCATAGGAGGCATGCAGGCCTTTGTTGTGACCAATGAGAGCTGGGTGTCCGGTGAGGTTGCGATTGAGCTGGATGAGGGATTCCACCTCTGGGGAGAGACGGCCGGAGGGGTGGTTGGGGGTGGAGGCGGTGACGTCGTTAAGCAGTGCGTTGGCTTCTTGCTGAATGCGGTGGCGCCGGCGGTTGATATAGGGCGAACCCATGAGCAAGAACAACGGCAGACCCACGATGGGCAGCACAAGAATGGCCAACAGCCAGGCAGTGGAGCTGGAGGGGCGGCGGCCTTCGGGGACCACGCCGATGGCGATAATTTTGATGCCGTAATCAATGAGCAGCAGTACGAACTGCCAGACGGAGAGATCGATGTTGAGGTTCATGGCAGGCTAGCGCACTGACGCGAAATCGGGGACATCGAAATCCGCGATCAGCGGCACGTGGTCGGAGGTCTTGTCGCCGGCGCGCTCAACCATGTCCACCTGCGCTCCTTCGACGAGGCGTGCGAGGGGTTCGCTGGCCAGCTGGAAATCGATCCGCATGCCCTCGTTCTTCTGGAAGCGCAGGGACTTGTAATCAAAGTAGGTCCAGCGATCTTCCTCGGTGAAGCGGCGGGTGACTTCCACCAGCCCGGCCTCTTCCAGCATCTGGAAGGCCGCGCGTTCCGGTTCGGTGACGTGCGTCTTGCCACGGAAGGGGGACATATCCCAGACGTCCTCATCCCACGGCGCAATGTTGAAGTCACCCGTGAGCAAGAGTTTCGACTGCGTCCGGTTCTCCGCATAGCGCGCCAAGGAGTAGAGGAAGTCCAGCTTGTAATCGAAGTGCCGGTCCGTGATTTCGCGCCCGTTGGGAACGTAGAGGGACCAAATTTCAATCCCGCGGACGCGGGCCGAGACCGCTCGGGCCTCGCGCGCTTGCTCCTTGGCGGGGTCCTTGTGGAAACCAGGCTGACCGGGGAAGAAGGTCTGGACCTCTTCCGGTTCTTCCTTGGACAGGATGGCCACGCCATTCCATTGGTTGAGACCGTGGCAGGTCACGTGGTAGCCGACCTCCTCGAAAGGCTCGCGTGGGAACTTCGCATCCGCCACCTTGGTTTCTTGCAGGCAGAGCACGTCGATGTCGTGCTTGGCCAGAAGATCTACCGCGCGCTGAGCGCGGGTGCGAACGGAGTTGATGTTCCAGGTAGCGATGCGCATGTGGTTTAGGGTACTTGAGTCAGGCGGCGGGCGTAACGGTGGCGGTGTTGCTCTAGGAAGCCGAGCTTCTCATAGAGCCGAATTCCCGCCGTATTATGCGCTACGACCTGCAGGTAGGCCTTCTCCGCGCCGTGGGCCTTGCCCCAGGCCAGCATGTGCGCGCCCAAGGCGGTGCCCAAACCTTTGCGGCGCCAACCTTCGGCCACTTCCACGGCGGAGTAACCCAGCCACACGGTGCCGTCACCGGATTCAGTGAGCGTGCCGCGCGTAATAGCGATGGTCTCACCAGCAGGGGAGAGGAGACGCCCAAAGCCCATCGTTCCCTCGATGTGGCTGCGCAGGTACTCCAGGGCTAGAGGTGGCAAAGCTTGGCCGCGGAAGTGGTAGAGATCGAGCCATTCGGAATCGGGCTGCGCATCGATGCGGAAGGTGACCTCTTCCGGTTCTGGCAGATCCTCCAAATCGCGCACCATCACCAGGATCTCCGGCTCGAGCTCCCAGGCTTCAGGCTCGGCAGCCACGAGCTTCTCAGCAGGCTTGCCGATGCGCTCCGGGATGGCCAAGCACACCGGAAGATCGTGGCGCTCATAAAACGCTTCGATCTCCTCCATTGGCACCGGCAGGAATCCCGCGGAAGGGCCGAGCGGCACCGCCGAATTTGAGCGGCCCGTCACGCCATCACCCGCGCGCATGAGCCACTGGCCATCCGAGGTCCACTTGTGTTCCTTGCCCGGGAAGGCCGCCGCGGTGGCCACTTCGACGGCGCGGATATCGGAGTTGCGGACCGTGCGTGGGGAGAGGCGCTTAATAATCTTGAGCTGCTCTGGCGGGATCTCCACTGCGTCGAGCGAAGAGGGGTAGCCGCCGACTTCCTGCGGGCGGATGACCAGCGGTTCCAGGCTGAGCACGTGGCCAATCACGTCGCTGTGCACGCCGCCGAAATCGCGCCGGGCCACCACGCGTTCGCCCACTTGGACGGAATCGGAGCGGAAGATGCGGGACATTAGTCCTCGTGTCCGAAGGGGTCTTCGTCCTCGCCCGGCAGCCAGGTGAGGCCGGCCTCGGTCCAGCCGTTGCGCTTAATGGCTTTCTTGGCCTGGCGCTTGTAGCGGCCGGTGAGCACGTCGGTGTAGACGAAGCCGTCGAGGTGGCCGGTCTCGTGCTGCAGCATACGCGCGAAGAAACCATAACCTTCGATGGAGATGTCCTCGCCCTTTTCATTCTTGCCGGTCACACGCGCCCAGTCGGCGCGGCCGGTGGGGAAGCCCTCGCCGGGGACAGAGAGGCAGCCTTCGTCCTCGGAGCCGTCATCAGCCGGCATGGTCTCCGGGATCTCGGAGGTTTCCAGCACCGGGTTGATCACGCAGCCGCGGCGCATGCCGCCTTCGGGAAGCTCGGTGCCATCTGGCCCGTCGGTGTCGGGGCAGTGGTAGACAAAGAGGCGCTTGTTCACGCCGATCTGGTTGGCGGCTAGACCGACCCCGTGCGCGGCGTCCATGGTTTCGTGCATGTCCGCGATGAGCTCCTGCAGCTCGGGGGAATCGATGGGCTCGGTGACCGGCTCGGTGGGATTGTGGAGGACCGGGTCGCCGTGGATAACGATGGGACGAATAGTCATGGCATACAGTCTAAGCATGCATTCCCTGTCAGACCTAGACGCCGCGATTTTGGAGTTCGAGTCCCACGCCCCGCGCGATATCGGAGCCAAGGAGGAGGCCATCCGTGCGCAGCTGGACATTACTCCGGTGCGCTATCACCAACGCCTCAACGTGCTCCTTGATAACCCCGCCGCGCATGCTTCCTACCCGCTGTTGGTGACACGTTTGCGCCGGCTTCGCGACGCCCGCGAGGACGTCCGGCGCGCCGCACGCGACAATACGCCGGACTAAGGCCCATAGATACTAGAGTGACCAATGTGACTAATGTGAATCCGGAAAACTCTGCCTCGTCCGCTGACCGCGCGCGCCACGCCGCCGATTCTGATTCGGCTGCCGCCGCCCCGGCCTCCGCTAGCAAGCTCCCGCTGCGTGGTGTCGCCATGGTGCTCATCGCCGTGGCCGTCATGCTCGGCATGTGGGCTCTCTACGCCATGACCTCGGATGGTTCCGAGGACACCGCGCAGGACGCGCCGGCCAACGACGCCGCCGTCTCCGGTCCCGCCACCGGTGGAGCTGAAGGCGATGTTGCCACCGGAGGTGCGGAGGGCGAAGCCGATAAGAACAAGGATGCCGCCGAGAACGAGCGCCCGGCTGATGCCGACGCTGACTCGGAGAACGCCGACCAGGCCGGCGCCGAGCGCAAGGAGAGCCGCGAAGGGAACGCTGAGGCGGGCGCCGCCGCAGGCAACGCTGACCGCCCGCAGGCGGAGATCCCCGTCAACGTCTTCAACAACTCCGGCCGTGCTAACTACGCGGCTGACGAGGCAGAGCGCCTCAAGACCGAGAAATTCAAGGTCGCCGAGGTAGGAAACATCAGCGATGATGTCCTCGTCGCGCCGAAGACCACCATCTTCTTCCCACAGGGT
This sequence comes from Corynebacterium sp. HMSC074E01, assembly GCF_001808885.1. Classification (NCBI taxonomy): domain Bacteria; kingdom Bacillati; phylum Actinomycetota; class Actinomycetes; order Mycobacteriales; family Corynebacteriaceae; genus Corynebacterium; species Corynebacterium sp. HMSC074E01. Next base: position 97,609 of record NZ_KV794805.1, on the reverse strand, counting down.
GATGCCGCGGCCGAGAACCTGGCCAAGGAAGTCGCCGCCCAGTACTACGGCGGCAACGTTCCGGCGGAAGCCATCGCGCCATACCCGGCCGAGCTGACCGGGGAATACACCAAGGGCGATGCCGTCGTCGTCGTCCTCGCCGTTCCCCAAGCCTAGGGAATAAAAACTTATTAAATTCACCCTGTTGGTGGATAGGATGAATGGGTGAATATTCCGGAAGAGAACTTCGCCCGTTCACCCGAGCCCACCCTGGGCGTGGAATGGGAAGTCGCCCTCGTTGACCCAGTGACCTGGGACCTCGTGCCGCGTGGTGCGGAGCTCATTGACCGCGTACACGCCGCTCACCCCGACACCCACTTGGAAAAGGAATTCCTCCAGAACACCGTGGAGCTGGTGACCGGGGTGTGCCGGACGGTGCCGGAGGCGATGGGGGACCTTGAGGCGTCGCTAAGCGCAGTGCGTGAAGCGGCCAATTCCATGGACGTGCGTCTGTGGGCCTCGGGCGGGCACCCTTTCACGGACTTCCGGAAGAACCCCGTCTCCGCGAAGGAGAGCTACTCCGAAATCATCAACCGCACCCAGTACTGGGGCCAGCAAATGCTACTGTGGGGCACACACGTGCACGTCGGCATCAGCCATGAGGACCGCGTGTGGCCCATCATCAATGCGCTGATGACGAAGTACCCCCACCTGCTGGCCATTTCTGCCTGCTCGCCGGGGTGGGAGGGGCTCGATACTGGTTACGCCTCCAACCGCACGATGCTCTACCAACAGCTGCCCACCGCCGGCATGCCCTACCAGTTTGAAAACTGGGAGCAGTGGAAGTCCTATATGCGGGACCAGGCTATTTCGGGAGTCATCAACCACACTGGCTCGATGCACTTCGATGTCCGCCCGGCCTCGAAGTGGGGAACGGTGGAGGTGCGCATTTCCGACGCCGCCTCCAACCTTCGCGAGCTCTCCGCCATCGTGGCGCTCACGCACTGCCTGGTGGTGCACTATGACCGCATGATCGATGCGGGCGAGCAGCTGCCAACCCTCCAGCCGTGGCACGCGGCAGAGAATAAGTGGCGCGGTGCGCGCTATGGCATGGACGCGCTGGTCATTACCTCGCGCGAAACCGATGAGCGTTGGATCAAGGATGAGCTGGCGGATCTGTTGGTGGAGCTGGCCCCGCTCTCGGAAGAGCTGGGCTGTGCCCGGGAGCTGCAGCTGGTGCAGGAGATCATCGATTCCGGGGCAGGCTATGAGCGCCAGCGCCGCTTGTATGAGGAGACCGGCAGCTGGCAGAAGGTGGTCAAGGCCACCGCGGATGAGATGGAGCAGCTTTTGCGGCTTTAGAGTGAGTACCGAACGATCAAATATGGCCCGGAAACTGATGGTTTTCAGGGCCTTAATTGATCGAAACGTACTTTGGGGAAGCTGTCTCGCCTCGACGAGGCCGTTTCGATCAAATAGTGCGCTAAAACAGGCGGGTTTTGCCCCCTTATTTGATCGAAACGCCCCCTAGCTCTTCTCCACCGCGCGCTTACGCGGCGCGACGAAGCCCCACACTGCGTAGACGGCGATGAAGGCGATGCAAGACAGCGTCCACAGCGAGGTCGCCCACGGCTGGAAGGATTCGATCGCGTCGAGGTTGGCCGTGGACATGGTGAACCAGACCGGCACCGACATGAAGGGCAGCGACACCACGAACAGGGCCGCCACGGAGGCAAGACCGGCGAGCTGCTCGCCGAACTTACCGGACAGCCGTGCAGTTAGCGCCTGGTTGACGGATACGAAGACCATGACCACAAACGGGATGGTCCACACGAAGTGGTGGTACCACGAGAAGGGGGAGACCAAGCACGTACTGAGCCCAGTCAGTGCGAAGGCCGCGGTACGGTTGCCACGCAGGTATGCGGTGCGCAGCGCCAAGCAGGTAAGCGCGAAGACCGCGATGACCGCCAGCAGCCACCAGATGCCGCCATCGATGCCGAGCTCGCGGAACATAAGCGAGCGCAGCGACTTCGCCCCGGGGTTGGCGTGCTCACCCACGCGGGAAGAATTGAACATGGCATCGGTCCAGAAATCCATCGCATCGGGCACGAAGAGGAAGCCGAGTACCACGGTCACCAAGAAGGTGATGACCGCTCCCAGGGCGGCCCACCAGCGCTTCTCAAAGAGCAAAGCCAAACCCATATAAGCCGGGGTCAGCTTGATGCCCGCAGCTAAGCCAATTCCCACGCCCGGCAGGCGGCGCTTGAGCGGCAGGAAATCCAAAGCCACGAGCAGCATCAAGAAGACATTGACCTGCCCGTAGTAGAGCGAACCGTGCATCGCTTCATTCGCTGGAGTGAGCGCGGTAAGCAGCACCGCGACGAGTACCGCGGCTGGGGTCATCTTCACGTCCCGCTCGCGGAAGATCATGACGACGATCGCCAGCACTGCCAGGAACATGAGCGAGGGCCAGATAATGGTCAGCGCACCCTTGCTGAAGAAGGGCAAAACCTTGAACAGCAGACCCGCGAAGGGCGGGTAGGTGAAGGGGAATTGGAAGATATAGGGGGCGTCGTAAAGCAGGCCGCCCGCGTTGAGGTCTTCGCCCGCCATGCGGTAGATGGCGAGGTCGAAGGGGAGGATATAGGTGAAGGAGTGGGGTCCATCGAAGTGGCTGAACTTGTACACCATCACAGCGATACCCATTGCGAGGACAGCGCATATTGTTGGTACGCCTTGCAGCTTCTTCACGTCGACTCTCCTCGGATGAGCACCTATTATTGCCTTTTGCAGCCTATATTAACGCTCCCTCTTTTCCTGGGAGAAGGGGCCCGTGTCCCTACTTTCGGCGCATGGAACGCGCGGCAGGGGCCTCATTGCGCAGCATTGACTCCGGCGGGCCGTACAGGCCCTCACGGCGGGCGATACGCGTGGTTCTTTGTGCGGTCACCGGGCTGGTGATCATGGCAAAGAGGACTAGAAGGATGAGGATTCCCAGGTCACCCTTTTCTGCCACGCTGAAATACTCCGAGCCCGTTACCTTGATGATGGCGCCCAGAATGGTGAAGATGAGGCCAGTGGTTTGGGGTTTGGCGATGGCATGCACGCGCGCCATCGTGTCCCCAAAACGTGCCACTCCAATCGCGGCCGCCAAGATGAGTATCGAGCCGACAAGGATGAGGATGATGGAGAGGACATCGGCAATCAGTGCATAACTCATGAATCCCTCTTCCTGAAGCGAGTAACGGAAACCGTAGAGATGAAGCCGAGGAGAGCCACGACCAGCATCGCGTTGGAGACTGTGGTGTCCAAGGTCCAACAGATATAGGTGGCCAGGGCGCATTGGAACATGGCCACCAGCCCGTCCATGGCGATGAGCCGGTCGAGCGAGTTGGGGCCGATGACGATGCGCCACGTGGTGATGAGGAAGGCCACCACGAGGAAGCCCGCGGCCACGGTGAGCAGGATGTTATACACGTCAGTATCCATCAGGGGTGGCTCCTTTCGAAGATGGCAATCATATCGGCCTCCAGCTTGCGCACCGCCGCGATCTCACGCTCCAGGTGGGCTTCAGAATCGGCGTCGAGCAGGTGGATGGTGAGCATGCGGTTGGCAATGTCGATATCGGACACGGTGCCGCCCGGCTGCAGGTTGTACAGGCTGACCGCCAGCGCCAGAACGAACTCATTCTCCAAGCGCATCGGGAGCCTGACAATCGCCGTCTTGGGCACCTCCTGCGGGCGCACCGCCAGCCAGCCCACCTTGACGGAAGCTTCCATCAGCTCCACAAACCACTGCACCATGAAGATGAAAAGCTTTCCCCAGCTCACCGAAATCCCCGCCACGGGCATCGCCGGCAGTGGCAGCGCGAAGACGATGAACAGGCTGGCAAGCAGCCCACCTACCAGGTTCGCCACGGTGACTTCGCCCATGAGCATGCACCACATGACGATGATCCACACCATGAACCAGGGGCGGAAGCGGTGCTTAAGCCCGGCAAATCTCATCGCGATACCTCCTTTTCATCTTTGCTCACGGTGGTGGGCAGGGCGGGCGTAGCGCTTGGCGACGTCTTCGTTGTCGGTGCCACCGGCTCCGGATCCGGGATGGGCTCGCTCCGGTTCTTGCGAGAATCCGCGCCCTCCTCGTAGCGCTCAGCGGGGTCTAGGTGGCGCGTCGGGTCCTCGGCAGAATCACCCAGCACGGCATAGCGGTAGATGGAGTCATCCTGCGCCGAGGTGGCCGCGCGGGTGGTCACCCCGGAGATGGGTCCCGCCAGGAAGGACATCGACACCGAAGCGATGACGAGTAGGGAAGTGGAGGCCAGCATGCCGAAGGGCACGCGGCCGACGTCATCGCGCTCTTCCAGCTCAACGTATTCGGTGACCTCGCCCAGCGGGGAAGGACGCACCATGGCGAGGTTGCCCTCGGGTGCGTCGCCGCGGTCACGCAGGAAACCCTTGGCCCAGACGAGGACCATGACGTACAGAGTGAGCAGCGAGGTGACCACCGCGCCGCCGATGAGGACCCACGACATCCACGATCCCTCGTTCGCGCCCGCCTGGAGCAGCATGATCTTGCCCAGGAAGCCGGAGAAGGGCGGGATGCCACCCAGATTCATGGCCGGGATGAAGTACAAAATAGCGATGAGCGGTGCGGTGTAGATCAGCGAGCCCAAGCGCCGCAGCGAAGAGGTGCCGGCTTGACGCTCGATGAGGCCCACCACCAGGAAGAGCGCGGTCTGCACCAGAATGTGGTGCACAGCGTAGAAGATGGCGCCTGACAAGCCCTGCGCGGTTCCGAGGGCAACGCCGAAGATCATATAACCGATGTGGCTGACCAGCGTGAAGGACAGTAATCGTTTGATATCCGATTGGGCGATGGCACCCAAAATACCCACGAGCATCGTGGCCAGCGCGACCCACATGAGCAGGTTATCTAACCCACCAGCGGTGAAGATGGAGGTGCGCGCGCGGATGATGGCGTAGACACCGACCTTGGTGAGCAGGCCCGCGAAGACTGCGGTGACCAGCGAAGGTGCGGTGGGGTAGGAGTCCGGCAGCCAGGCGTCCAGCGGGAAGACGGCCGCCTTAATGCCGAAGGCAATGAGCAGTACGGCGAACACTGCGGAGCGCGTGCCCGCCGGGATATCTTCCATGCGGATACCAATTTGGGCCATGTTCATCGTGCCCACCGCGGCGTAGATATAAGCCAAGGCCAGCACGAAGATGAGCGAGGAGGCCATGGAGACCATGACATATCCCACGCCCGCACGCACGCGCGCAGGCGAGGCGCCGAGGGTCAGCAGCACATACGAGGCCACGAGGAAGATTTCGAAGCCCACGTAGAGGTTGAACAAATCACCGGCCAGGAAGGACACGTTTACGCCCATGGTCAGCAACATGTAGGTGGGCAGGAAGACCGCCACCGGCTCGTCCTTGGTGCCGTCGCGCACGCCCTGGGAAATGGCGTACCACATCACGGAGAACAGGACGACGGAGGAGGTAAAGAGCATGACCGTGGACAAACGGTCCGCCACCAGCGTGATGCCCACCGGCGCGTCCCAGCCGCCCACCTGCACGGTCTGAATGCCGGTGGTATCCGCGATGAAAATCAACGCGGCGTTCACCGTGGCGAGCGTGAGCAGGGAGAAGAAGGCGATGCGACGTTGCGCATGGGCATTGCGCGCAAAGAGCATCGCCAGCGCGGCGGCCAAAGCCGGGATGATGATCGGCAGGGGGATCAGGTAGCTGATATACGGCAGCAACAGATCCACCAGGGGCGAGATGGTCTCACTCATCGGTGGCCTCCTTCACGGGAGCCTCGAAGAACTCGGGGCCAAACTTATCGCCTTCCTTGGTGTTGCGGCCGGTGGTCGGGTCATTGGAAGCATCGTGGTCCGGGGCAGCCGAGCCATTGCCCGGGCGCGAGGCCATCGCCGCGATGGCGGTGTCCTCGGTGTCGTCCTCAATCACGTCCGCCGTGCGGTAACGGTACTGGCGGTAGGCCAACGTGAGAATGAAGCCGGTCAGCGCCATCGAAATGACGATGGCCGTGAGGATCATCGCCTGAGCCAGCGGATCGGCGATTTCCTCGCCATAGGGCAGGGAAGTCCGGCCGTCGATTGGCGGCGAGCCAGCCTTACCGCCGGCCATGAGCATGAAGAGGTTCGCACCATTGCCCAGCAACAAGATGCCGAGCAGCATCTTGGTCATGGCGCGGTCTAGCAACAAGTACACCCCGGCGCCGCAGAGTACGCCCGCAGCGAGTAGGAGCATGAGGTTGGCATCCATTAGGCGCGTCCTTTCTCTGCAGTGGCAGTGGTTTCTTTCTCGTTCGCCCGGCGTGCCAGGGAGCGGGCGCGGTCGCGGGCGCGTTGCTTACGCATCTCTTCTTCCTCATCGAGCTTGGCGCCCAAGGAGGACAGGACGTAGAGCGTGAGGCCGACGACGATGAGGTAGACGCCGGCGTCGAAAATCAGCGCCGAAGGCAGGGATACATCACCGATGAGCGGCACGCCGACCTTCGTGTACCCGGTGGTCAGGGGCGGATAGCCCAAGAGCATCGGGGTGATAACTGCGCTGAGGGAAAGAAGCAGACCCACCGCCATGGTGCGGCCGCCGTCGAGAGGCAGCGCCTCATCGAGCTCTTCGCGCCCGCCCGCCAGGTAGCGCAGAATCAGCGCCAAGGCCGCCACGAGGCCGCCGGCAAAACCGCCGCCGGGGGCGTTGTGGCCGCCGAAGAAGAAGTACAGGGAGAGCACCATCATCGAGGGGAAGAGGATGTGGGTGCTCACGTCCACCATGAGCGAGCGGTTGAGCGCCTTCTCTGATTCCACGCCCGCGGCCAGCCAGCGGCGGCCGGTGACCTGCAAGGTCGGGCGGCGGGAGGAGCGGGTGAAACTCTGCGTGCGGTAGATCAGCGAGGCGATACCCGTCGCCGCGATGATGAGCACCGTGATTTCGCCGAAGGTATCCCACGCGCGCAGGTCCACGAGCAAGACGTTGACCGTGTTGGCGCCGTGGCCGATCTCCTTGGCCAATTCCGGCATGTACTGCGAGATGGGTTCCTCGCGCCGGGCGTTGATGGCGAACATGCCCACCACAGTGACGGCCAGGCCCACGCCCACCGCCAGCCACGCGCGCAGGCGGCCGGATTTGGGGTCCTGCTTCCACTCGGTATTCGCCGGCATGCGGCGCAGCACGAGCATGAAGAGCACCATAATGATGGTCTCCACGAGGAGCTGCGTCAGCGCCAAGTCCGGCGCGCCGTGAAGCGCAAAGATGAAGGACAAGGCGTAGCCCGTCGCGCCCACCAGGATGACGCCGGAGAGGCGGTTATCCAGCACCGTGGCGGCGATGGCGGCGATGATGATGACCACCGCTGCGATGGCCTGCCAGGGGTTCTCGGCCACGATCATGTGCACGTTGGTGAGGTCGCCGCGGATGAGCATGACGATGGGCAGCACCATGAGGGTGGCAAAGATGACCGTGAGGTTGAACTGCAGCGAACCGCGCTGCGTGGAAGCGGTGATGCGCAGGGAGAGTTGGCGCAGGGCGTTGATGACGGCGTCGTAGGAGTCATCGGCCGAGCCCAAGGCCGGGTAGGTGAACTGGGCCTTCGTGAGGGCTTGGCGCTGCCAGTGCAGGAGAGAACCGGCGACGATGATGACCACGGAGAGCAGCAACGGGATGGTGAAGCCATGCCATAGCGCTAGTTCGGACGCGTGCTTCGCGCCAAAGGTGTTGTCCAGGTGCTGCGTGATGCCGTGGGACAAAGGCAGCGGCAGCAGACCAAAGAAGATGGTCAGCAGAGTCAGCACCGTCGGCGGGATCCACAGGAAGGGGCCGATGTGGTGCATATTCGCTACCGCTTCAGAGGGCTCCTCCTGCCCCTTCGAGGAGAACGCGCCCCAGAGGAAGCGCAGCGCATAGGCCATGGTCAGCGCGGAGCCGACGACGACCGTCACGAGCAGCATGTTGCGCGGCATGCCGACCAAGAGCTCCTCGTGCATGATCGCCTCGAGCGTGGCCTCCTTGGACACGAAGCCCAGCAGCGGCGGGATACCGGCCATAGACATCGCGGGGAGGATGGCCAGGATGTACAGCGCGGGTTTCTTCTTGCCCAGGCCCGCAAGCTTGTCGATGTCCCGGGTTCCCGTCGAATGGTCGATAGCGCCGACGATCATGAAGAGCGCGGCCTTGAAGAGGGAGTGCGCGAAGGTCAGCGCCAGCCCTGCCTGCATGGTCTCGCGGGATCCGATGGCGATGATGGCGGTGATAAAGCCTAGCTGCGAGACGGTACCGTAGGCCAGAACCAGCTTCAGGTCGCGCTGCTTGAGCGCCATCCAGCCACCGAGCAACATGGTGAAAGCACCAAGGGGGATGACCACGAGGTGCCAGGTAGAAATGTCATGCACCGAGGGGGCAAGGCGCGCGACGAGGTAGATGCCGGCCTTCACCATCGCCGCGGAGTGCAGGTAGGCCGAGACTGGGGTCGGCGCGGCCATGGCGCCGGGCAGCCAGAAGTGGGCCGGGGCGATGGCGGACTTGGAGAGCGCACCGCAGAGAATCAGCACGATGGCCACGGTGAGGTAGGGGGTGTTGGCGAGGTCTTCGGTGGCGGCGATACCGCTGAAAGACCACGCGCCGGTCTGGCGGCCGAGGAGGGTGATACCCACCAACATGGCGAGGCCGCCCAGAACGGTCACCATGAGGGCCTGCTGCGCTGATCGACGCGACGAGGCACGCTCGCCGTAGTAGCTCACCAAGAGGAAAGACAGCAGGGAGGTGATTTCCCAGAAGACGTAGAGCAGCAGGAAATTATCGGAAATCACCAGGCCATACATGGCCGTGGCAAAGCCCACCATCTGGCCACCGAAGAGGGCGAGGCGCCGCCGGGAATGGTCGAAATAGCCCCAGCAATAAAGCAAGACCAGCGCGCCTACTCCCAGGATGATGAGGCTGAATAACGCGGAAAGCGCGTCCATGCGGAAGCTGATGTTCAGGTGTGCCGCCGGCATCCAGTTGAGGTCATAAGCCAGCTGGTTGCCGTTGCGTAGCGTGCCAGTGGTGAGCTGCTGGAGTACCCAGAAGAAGCCGACCGCGGGCGCGATTGCCAAAAGCCCGAAGGCGCGGCGGCCAAGGTAGAAAATGAGGAATGGGGCAGCAATGGTGGCGATGACCAAAGCGCAAAAGAGGGTGAGCACGAGGTTGCAGTGGCGTCCTTTCCTTGTCGGGGGACTGGGCTAAACCCACCGCACTGGCGGGCGTTCACTAATGCTCACGATACAGTCTGAAATCCCAATTTTCACATTTTCGTTTCATACAGTTATAAATGCGTCTCCTGTTGGCGTTCCGCCACGTCACCAACAGCGCGTCCAGAGTGCATCCGGAAGGAAGCGGGACCCCGCCCGGCGGATGGCTCTGCCGAGCGGGATCGCGCCACTTAAGCGAAGCGCTGGAGGAAGAGCGCTTCGGCGATGGCGATCTTTTCAATTTCGCTCGGGTCGACCGACTCATTGGCGGAGTGAATGGTGCACTGCGGCTCCTCCACACCAAAGAGCGCGATCTCCGCGTTCGGGTGCTTCTCCTGCAACTCCACGGTCAGCGGAATGGATCCGCCCATGCCCTGGGTGATGGTCTCGGCCCCGAAAGCCTCGCCGAGGCACTCGCCGAGTAGAGCCACGGCGGGCTTTGCCGGATCGGTTTCGAAGCCCAGGTTGGCCTCCAGGATGGTGACCTCGATGTGTGCGCCCCACGGGACGTGCTTCTTCAGGTGCTCGGCCACGGCCTCCGCGGTGGTGCGGGGATCCATGGTGGCGGGGGTGCGCAGGTTGATGTTGGCCTCGGCGGTAGCGGGCACGGCGTTGACGGCCTCGGCCACCGGGGTGGAGGTAAAACCGGTGACGGTAATCGCCGGGCGGGCCCAAATCATATCCGCGATGGCGGTGGCACCGGCCGGATCCTTCGCGCCCATGACCTCGGTGCCCTCGAGCATCTGGGCATCCGAGCGGAAGTTCTCCTCGCGGTAGGCGGTGTCCTGGCCCTCGGCCAGCGGCCAGGAACCCGCACAATCGACGCCGTCGATAGTCGTGCGGCCGTACTCATCCGTCAGGGAATCCAGCGCGCGCATGAGCGCCTTGACGGCGTCGGGAGCCGCGCCGCCGAACTGGCCGGAGTGCACGGCAGAGTGGAGGGTGGAGACCTTGACGTTGATCTGGGAGCCGCCGCGCAGGGAGGTCGTCAGCGTCGGCACACCCACCTTGGCGTTGCCGGCATCGGCGATGAGGATGGCGTCGGCAGCAAAAAGCTCCGGGCGTTCCTCGATGAGCGCGGACAGGCCCTCGCCGCCGCGTTCCTCGGAACCCTCAATAAGCACGGTGAGGTTAAGGTCGGTTCCACCGTGGGCGTCGAGCGCGCGCAGGGCCGCCAGGTGCATAGCAACATTGCCCTTGCAGTCCGCGGCGCCGCGGCCGTACCAGCGGCCATCGCGCTCAGTCAGGGTGAAAGGATCGGAATCCCAGGCCTCCGGGTTGCCGGCGGGCACCACGTCATAGTGCGAGTAGAGCAGCACCGTCTTCGCGCCCTCCTTGCCGGGGCGCTTGGCGACGATCGCCGTGGAACCATCAGCGGTGGTGATGGCTTCGGGGGTGAAGCCGACGTCGACAAGCGCGGCGTGAACCCACTCCGCTGCCTTCGCGGTCTGGTCCTCTAGACCCGGCTCGTTGTGGACGGAATTGAAGGAAACGAGCTCCTTGAGCTGGTTGAAGATAGTTTCGCGGTCGTTGTTCACAAACTCAGAAATCTTGGTCATGCCCTCCAACCTACTCGTATCCCCGAATCGGTCTATCGACAAGTAGGGAGTAATATATTCCGGGTTCTAGTAACTATTCCTTAGAAAGGACCTGACATGGCGACGACGACCGCCGAAGGTTCCCAGTCCACGCTCCGCGAGCTCACGCTGCGCGGCATTATTATCGGTGGACTCATCACTCTGATCTTTACTGCCGCCAACGTGTATCTCGGCCTCAAAGTAGGCCTGACATTTGCCACGTCCATTCCTGCCGCCGTGATTTCCATGGCGGTGCTGCGCCGCTTTGCCGGGCACAACGTTAAAGAGAACAACATTGTGCAGACCATCGCGTCGGCAGCCGGTACCTTGTCCGCCATCATCTTCGTGCTCCCGGGCCTGGTGATGGTGGGCTATTGGCAGGGCTTTTCCTTCATTGATACCGCCGCAGTGTGCGCCATCGGTGGTGTGCTCGGCGTGATGTACTCCATCCCGCTGCGCCGTGCGCTGGTGACGGGCTCGGACCTGCCCTACCCGGAGGGCGTGGCCGCGGCCGAGGTCCTCAAGGTGGGCGATAGCTCCGGTGAGGACGGCGAGGCCGCCCATGAGGAAAACGCGAAGGGCCTGCGCGTCATCGTCTTCGGTGGCATCCTCTCCGCGCTCATGGCTTTGCTCGCGGCAATGAAGGCGGCTGCCTCTGAGGTGGCCACCTACTTCAAATTCGGCTCGGGCGCGACGACGCTGGGCACCTCCCTCTCGCTGGCGCTGGTCGGCGTGGGCCACCTCGTGGGTCTGGCCGTGGGTATCGCCATGCTCGTCGGCGTGGTTATTTCTTACCTCATCCTGCTGCCCATCCTGACCGGTGGTGAGGGCCTGGGTGATCCGGCTGCCATCATGGAGACCGTGGATACGGTCTTCTCCGATAGGATCCGCTTCATCGGCGTGGGCACCATGGCCATCGCGGCCGTATGGACGTTGGTTAAGATTGCGGGCCCGATTGCCAAAGGCATGGCTGAGTCCTTCGCCTCCTCCCGCAACCGTAAGGATGGCCAGCAAATGGCAGTGGAGGAGCGCGATATTCCAGCGCCCTATGTCATTGGCACCATCCTGGTCCTGATGGTTCCGATTGGCTTGCTGCTGTGGAACTTCGTGCGCGGTACCGATATTCATGACCACATGGGCGTGCTGATCATGGTCTCCGTACTCTTCACCTTGCTGGTGGGCCTCGTTATCGCGTCGGTGTGTGGCTACATGGCGGGCCTCATTGGCGCTTCTAACTCGCCGATCTCCTCGATTGGCATCATCGCGGTCATCGCCGCTGCGCTGCTGATTGCCGCCGTGACCCGCGGTACGGATGCGGAGCCGCTCTCGCTGGTGGCTTATACGCTGTTTACCGCGGCCATTGTCTTCGGCATCGCGACCATTTCCAATGACAACCTGCAGGACCTCAAGACTGGTCAGCTGGTTGGCGCGACACCGTGGAAGCAACAGGTAGCGCTCATCATTGGTGTCCTCTTCGGTTCCTTGGTGATCCCGCCGATTCTCCAGGTCATGCTCACCGGCTTTGGCTTCCAGGGCATGGAAGGCGCTGGCGAGGATGCACTGGCCGCACCGCAGGCTGCGCTGATGTCCTCGGTGGCCTCCGGTATTTTCGATAACTCCCTGCCGTGGGATCTCATTGGTCTGGGCGCGGCGATTGGTGCCGTCATCATCATCGTGGATGAGTGCCTGCGCCACTTCACCGACAAGTACTCCCTGTCCCCGCTGGCAGTGGGCATGGGCATGTACCTGCCGGCGGCGATCACCATTGTGGTGCCGATTGGTGCGTTCTTGGGCTACTTCTACAACCGTTGGGCGGCACGCCAGTCCAAGCCGGATTTTGTCAAGCGCATGGGTACGTTGCTGGCCACCGGCCTCATCGTGGGCGAGTCCCTCTTCGGTGTGGTCAACGCGGGCATTATCGCGGCATCGGCCGGCGACTCCCCGCTGGAGATCTTCGAGGGCGGCACGGGAGCCAAGTTCGTTGGCGTCATCCTCTTCGTTGGCGGTATCGCTGCGGCATATAAGTGGACGGCGAAGAAGGCTGCTTCTTAAGACAGCGTGATTGGTTCTTTTTAAAGGGCGGTTCGATCAAACGGGCGGTGTTTTTGCACCGCCCGTTCGCTTATAGCGTTCGTGTTGAACCTTGCAGTCGGTAGGTCTGAGTGCCAGAATGGTCGCTAGCACTTCCACATGGCAAGTGCCAGAAATAAACAGAGTCATCTATGTGGTTGGGGCTGGAGAACACTCGCCAGCCGTGCCGTCGCGGGCGTCCGTCATAGATCAGACGTGAGTGTCGTCCTCAACAAAGCTTAAGGAGCACAAACACATGGCAAAGATCATTGCCTTCGATGAAGAGGCACGTCGCGGCCTCGAGCGTGGCCTCAACACGCTTGCCGACGCCGTCAAGGTCACCCTCGGCCCCAAGGGCCGCAACGTCGTCCTGGAGAAGTCCTGGGGCGCCCCGACCATTACCAACGACGGTGTCTCCATCGCGCGCGAGATCGAGCTCGAGGACCCGTACGAGAAGATTGGCGCTGAGCTGGTCAAGGAAGTAGCCAAGAAGACTGATGACGTCGCCGGTGACGGCACCACCACCGCTACCGTTCTGGCACAGGCTCTCGTGCGTGAGGGCCTGCGCAACGTAGCCGCTGGTTCCAACCCGATGGGCATCAAGCGCGGCATTGAGGCCGCCACCAAGAAGGTTGTTGACTCTCTGCTCTCCTCCGCGAAGGAAGTAGAGACCCAGGAAGAGATCGCCACCACTGCAGGAATCTCCGCCGCTGACCCGGCAATCGGCGAGAAGATCGCCGAGGCTATGTACACCGTGGGCAACGGCTCCGTGAACAAGGATTCCGTTATCACCGTTGAGGAGTCCAACACCTTCGGCGTTGACCTTGAGGTCACCGAAGGTATGCGCTTCGACAAGGGCTACATCTCCGGTTACTTCGCTACCGATATGGAGCGCCAGGAGGCAGTCCTCGAGGATCCGTACATCCTGCTGGTCTCCTCCAAGATCTCCAACATCAAGGACCTCGTGCCGCTGCTGGAGAAGGTTATGCAGACCGGCAAGCCGCTGCTGATTATCGCTGAGGATGTTGAGGGCGAGGCCCTGTCCACCCTCGTGGTCAACAAGATCCGCGGCACCTTCAAGTCTGTTGCTGTGAAGGCTCCGGGCTTCGGTGACCGCCGCAAGGCCACCCTGCAGGACATGGCTATCCTCACCGGCGGCCAGGTTATCTCCGAGGAGGTCGGCCTCTCCCTGGAGACCGCCGAGATCGAGTACCTCGGCCAGGCGCGCAAGGTCGTTGTGACCAAGGATGAGACCACCATCGTTCAGGGTGCTGGCTCCCAGGAGCAGATCGACGGCCGCATCAAGCAGATCCGCGCCGAGATCGAGAACTCCGACTCCGACTACGACCGCGAGAAGCTGCAGGAGCGCCTGGCCAAGCTGGCCGGCGGCGTGGCAGTCCTCAAGGTTGGTGCCGCTACCGAGGTCGAGCTTAAGGAGCGCAAGCACCGCATCGAGGATGCCGTGCGCAACGCCAAGGCTGCTGTTGAGGAGGGCATCGTTGCCGGTGGTGGCGTGGCTCTGCTGCAGGCAGCTGAGGTTCTGGATTCCCTCTCCGACCTCACCGGTGACGAGGCAACCGGCGTCAAGATTGTCCGTGAGGCGCTGTCTGCTCCGCTGAAGCAGATTGCTCAGAACGCTGGCCTGGAGCCGGGCGTTGTCGCTGACAAGGTCGCCTCCCTGCCGGCTGGCCAGGGTCTCAACGCCGCTTCTGGCGAGTACGTGGATCTCATGGCTGCGGGTATTAACGACCCGGTTAAGGTCACCCGCTCCGCGCTGCAGAACGCTGCGTCCATCGCGGCTCTGTTCCTGACCACCGAGGCTGTTGTGGCTGATAAGCCGGAACCGGCCGGTGCAGGCGCTGGCATGCCGGACGCTGACGCAATGGGCGGCATGGGCTTCTAAGCCTCCTGAAGGCCCCGTACGTCGCCCTAGCGGCAGACGATGGAGCCGAACCATCAAGGAATTGAAGCGCCCCACAAATGGCGATAAACGCTGTTTGTGGGGCGCTTCGGCGTGTCTCGGCCACTTCGCTCTTCAGATGTGCTCTTTGAGAGCTTTTCGGTATCAATATGAGAGATTTGCACCTCACCATATAAATCACGGCGAGGAGTGTGGCTCCACTCCCTTTAGTAACAGGCGTCCCACCATTAACTTTAGACCCCCAGATGGGGGTGCCCCTTCAAGAATTATTTTCAGCAGAAACTGATGCGGTTGAAAGAGAATGGCTAAAGGCTATCGCTTGCTAGAGCGAAAAACGTTACGCAATGCCGTGAGTTTTTCGCAGCTTAATCCCTGCGCCTTTCATAAAACCCCAGTTAGAATACGTTTTTAAAGTGTGCGCCCCGTTAGCGGGGAAGGTGATGGAGCGCTCGAGTGTCGATTGCCGAGGTTTAGAGTTGGCGAAACTTGTGACTCAAATGAACTTGATTTGTTGTCATCTTGTGCCAAAATACTTCTTGTGACGCCCACTGAGGGTGTCTGCAAACTGCAAACCCCTCCGGGGCACTGAATCGCTTCGGACCTAAAATAGGAGTTCACTATGGATCTCTCCCTCATCCAGACTCACCTCGACAACTTTGTTCACACCTGGGAAGGCTGGGGTAAGATTGCCGCTAACCTGCCGACCGTTCTGAACAACGCTGTTGACATCTTCTTCGGTCTTCAGAGCGACGAGTACGAGGTTGGCGACGCTTTCTCCAACACCTCTTCCGCTCTGCTGAGCAGCAAGTAATAATCGGGTTTACGCCCATCCCCTACTAATTCATCATAGGAGAATCTATGTCTTCCGTTCTGTTTGATGCCTTCAACCTTTCTTCCGCAATTGCTCTCGACTTCTCCGGCATCGCCGCTATCATGCAGCCGCTGGTTCAGGTCGCTAAGGGTGCTTCCGAACTGATCGGCATGTTCGTTTAAGAACAACCTCAGCTCTGAGCTTTAAAGCTCACTGAAGCAAGAAGGCCTACCGTTTCGGTAGGCCTTCTTTTCGTTTTGATTGCTGTCTTGAGGGAAGGGGTAACTGCGAAGGTTTAGGGCACTTGTGGTGTTGGTTCGGGTTAAACTAAAAGTATGGCTGACATTAAAGACGACGAACTCCCCGAGATCGACCTTGCACAGACCGACGGCTACGTCGTCGATGACTCTGATGAAGATGATCCTTCGCTGATCATGCCGGATGGCTCGCCCGTCGAGACCTGGCGCGAGAACTACCCCTACGAAGAGCGCATGACGCGCGATGAGTACGAGTCCATCAAGCGCGCCCTGCAGATAGAGCTGCTGAAGTGGCAGAACTGGACCAAGGAAACCGGCCAGCGCCACATCATCCTTTTTGAAGGCCGCGATGCCGCGGGCAAGGGTGGCACCATTAAACGCTTCAACGAGCACCTCAACCCGCGTGGTGCACGCACCGTAGCGCTAGAGAAGCCATCCCCGCGCGAGTCCACCTCGTGGTACTTCCAGCGCTATATTCAACACTTCCCGTCCGGCGGTGAAATCGTCTTCTTTGACCGCTCCTGGTACAACCGCTCCGGTGTGGAGCGTGTCATGGGCTTCTGTACGGAGTCGCAGCACGCGGAATTCTTGCGTGAGGTGCCGATGCTGGAGAATATGCTTCTGGGCTCTGGTATTTCGCTTACCAAGCTGTGGTTCTCCGTGACCCGCAAGGAGCAGCGCACCCGCTTTGCTATTCGCCAGATCGACCCCGTCCGTCAGTGGAAGCTTTCGCCCATGGACTTGGCATCGCTAGATAAGTGGGATGATTACACCCGCGCCAAGGAGGAGCAGTTCCGCTACACGGATACTGAAGAGTCTCCGTGGATCACCATTAAGTCCAACGATAAGAAGCGCGCCCGCATTAACGCGATGCGCTACGTGCTCTCCAAGTTTGAGTACACGAACAAGGACCACGAGCTCGTTGATCAGGTAGATGACAAGATTGTCAAGCGTGGCCGCGACCAGATCGGTGACTAGTTGCCACGCACCGACCGCGCATTAGCGGCTCGTGCATACATAAAGAAAGAGGCGGCAGGGAATCCTGCCGCCTCTTTCTTTATGTAGCTAATGTTTCCACGGTTCAATCGGGTTGCCCTGCCACTCGGAGTTGCCAGGGACTTGGTCGCCGCGCATCACCAAGGAACCGGGGCCGACGGTTGCCACGCTGCCAATGACCGAGGCTGGCAGCGCCACCGAATGCGATCCCAAGGTGGCACCAGCCTTAATGGTCACGGTGTCCAGGCTCATCACGCGGTCCTGGAAGAGGTGCGTTTGCACCACGGTGCCCGGGCCGACGGATGCGCCGTCGCCCACGATGCAGAGATCGGTCTCCGGGAACCAGTAGGAGTCGATCCACGCACCGCGGCCAATCCTGACGCCCAGCGCGCGCAGGCCCAGGTTGATCTCACCCATGCCATAGGTGTGGCTAAAGAACCACGGCGCAGCAACCGCCTCAACGAAGGTATCTTGCAGCTCGTTGAGCCACACGAAGGCAGACCACAGCGGGTGGTCGCCGGCGGTCTGCGTGCCCACGCAGATCCACTTCGCGGCTACTGTGACCGTCATCGCGATAGCGCCCGCCACCATGAGGATGAGGCCGCCGAGGGCCCAGGCGGCGGCGATGCCGAGGGCGTCGGCAAGCGCGTAGAGCGATGCCAGGGTCCCCGCCAGCAGCATGGCCGAGGTCATCGGCGCCAACAGGCGCATGGTCTCAATCGCACCGCGTGCGGCCTTGACCCCAAAGCCCGGGGAGTAGGTGAGGGACTCGCCCTGCACACCCTCCACGTGGGCCTCGACGCGGCGCATGCGCTCCGGTGGGGAGCCCCACCAGTTGGCACCGGACTTAGTCTTCTTCGGCGTCGACGAGAGAACGGCAACCAGCGAGTTCTTCGACAGCTTGCGGCCCGGACCCGTGATGCCGGAGTTACCCACGAAGGAGCGCTTGCCCACCTTGGTCTCACCCGTGAGCATCCAACCGCCGCCGAGCTCGTAGCCGCCGATCATGGTGTCATCCGCCAGGAAGGCGCCGTCTTTGACCTCGGTGAGTTTGGGCACCATGACGGCCGTGGAAATCTCCACGTCCTTGCCAATCGTCGCACCCAGCGAACGCAGCCACGCCGGGGTGAGCTGCGAGGCATAGATGGGGAAGAGCTGAGTGCGAGCTTCATCCATGAGCCTCTCGATGGTCCACAAGCGCCAACCTTTGGCGGAGCGCACCGGTGCAACACCGGGCGTGATGCCAATGGAAAGCAAGCGCACGCCCAGCCAGGTTTGCAGCATATAGGTAGCAAATGCCACCAGGGCGCCGAGCGGCGCGAAGAAGATGGAGCCGACGAAGGCGGAGCCATCGGTCAGCGCGATGAGGCTAACGACGACAGCCGCGCCGACCGCCAGCGCCACAATGGGCTGCACGGCTAGCAGGACGGACGTGAAGTCATACACAGGAACCCATAGCGGACGGCGCTTCGGGGCATGGGACGGGAAGCGGTGCTTGGAGCGGCCCACCTTCTTTGCAGGGGAGCCGGACCAGCGCTGACCGTCCTTGACCTTCTTGCGCCCGGTCACGGTGGAGCCGGCCTCTACGTGGGCGTACTTGCCCACGACGGTGCCCGGCAGCAGCGTGGAGCGCGCACCCACGCGCGCGCCTTCCTTGACCTCAATGGCACCGACGCGGAGGATGTCGCCGTCCAGCCAGTAGCCGGTGAGGTCCACTTCCGGTTCGATAGCGGCGTGCTTGCCCAAGGTCAGCAGGCCGGTGACGGGTGGCAATGAGTGAAGGTCCACGCCGCGGCCAATCTTCACGCCCAAGGCGCGGGCATAGTTATTGACGCGGGTAGCGCCCGCCAGGGAGCTGGCGCCTATGGCATTAACCCAGCGCTCAGCGGCCCAAATGCGCAGGTGCGTGGAACCGCCGCGCGGGTACTCGCCAGGCGTGATGCCGGCGGTGATAAGCCGCGCGCCGTAACCACCCAGTGGGATGCGCCCAACCGGGGTGACGAAGACGACGAGCAGGATGGCCACCAGCCACCACGGGGTGGTCATGGCCCAGTCCACGCCCAGCAGGTTCGCCACGTTGGAGCCCAAGAGCAACCACGCCAGCCAGCTCGTGGCGGCCATGGCCATCACCGGGATCTGGATGAGCGTTTGCGCGATGCGCGTGCCGGCGCGCACGGGCGCTACCTCGCGGGCGGGGCCGGAGTCCTCGGCGGATTCGGCGTCGGCAAGCTGCTCCGCCAGGGAGCCCAGGCGCGGGTGGTCGTAGAGGTCACGCACGGCCACGGTGGGGAAGCGCTCACGGATGCGGCCGACCAGGGTCGCCGCGGCCAGGGAGGTGCCGCCGAGGGAGAAGAAGTCGGCGTTGACGTCCTCGACGGACACGCCCAGGGTGTCCACCCACAGCTCCGCCAACCACTGCTCGGTGGGGTTGAGGCCGTCTGCCTCCACGCCTACTCCTGGCAGCGGCCACGGCAGGGCCTTCTTATCCACCTTGCCGGAGGTGCGAATCGGCAGCTCATCCATGACGCAGATGCGGGGGACGAGCGCCGCCGGCATGGATTCCGCGAGACGGACGTGCGCCGCCTCGTGGTCGAATCCTGCATCCGGGTCATCCAGGGAGACGTAGCCGACGAGCACGGACTCGCCGCCCGGTGTCTTCTGCACGGCCACGGCGGAGTTGTACACGTTCGGCAGGGCGGCGACGTTAGCCTCCACCTCACCGAGCTCGATGCGGCGGCCGCCAATCTTGACCTGGTCATCGACGCGGCCCACAAAATACAGGCCATCCTCTTCCAAACGCACGTGGTCACCGGTGCGGTAGGCGCGCTCCCAGCCCAGGGACTCCAGCGGCGCGTACTTCTCTGCATCCTTCACCGGGTCCAGGTAGGCAGCCAGGCCCACACCACCGATGACGAGTTCGCCTACCTCACCGATGTTCACGGGGACGCCGTGCTTGTCGACGACCACCAGATCCCAGCCCTTCAGCGGCAGCCCAATCGACACGGGCTTGCCGGGCAGCATGCGCTGCGCGCAGGCCACGACGGTGGCCTCGGTGGGACCGTAGGTATTCCACATCTCGCGGTCCTCGGTGGCCAGGCGGTCCGTGAGCTCCTGGGAGCAGGCCTCGCCGCCAACGATGAGAAGGCGGATGTTGTCTAGGGCCTCGGCGGGCCAGAGGCCGGCCAAGGTCGGCACAGTGGAGACCACCGTGATGTCGCGGCGAATCAGCCAGGGACCCAAGTCCATCCCGGAGCGCACCAGGGAGCGAGGGGCCGGGACCAAACAGGCACCGTGACCCCAGGCCAGCCACATTTCCTCGCAGGAGGCGTCGAAGGCCACGGACAGGCCGGCCAGGACGCGGTCGTCCGGGCCGAGCGGGCCATGCGGGTTATCTGCCAGGAAGAGGGCTGCCTCGGCGTCGACGAAGGCGGCCGCGGAGCGGTGGCTGACGGCCACGCCCTTGGGCTTGCCCGTCGATCCGGAGGTAAAAATGATCCACGCGGTGTCTTCGGGGCGCGGCTCCTGGAAAAGTGCGCCGTCTCTACCGTCCCTTTCGTCGAACGTGGGGCGCGCCGCCCCACCTTCCCGCAGCATGCGGAAACCTTCGTCGGTGAAGACACCGTCGATATCGGCCTCACCGAAGACCATTTCGGCGCGCTCATCGGGGTCGTCGGCGTCGACGGGCACGTAGGCCGCGCCGGCGGCGAGCGTGGACAGGATGGCCAGGTAGAGCTCGCGCTTGCCGGAGGTCATTCGGATGCCGATGCGGTCGCCGCGGCGCACTCCACTGGCGTAGAGTTCGGTGGCCCATGCGGAGACGTCGGCAAGCAGCTCGGCGTAGGTGAGGATTTCACCGTCGTCGAGCGCGGCGGCTTCGGGGTAGTGCTCGGCGGTGGTTTGAACGATATCCCAGAGGGTGCGCGCGGGGGCGGCCTCGGAGCCTAGCAGGTAGTGTTCGGGGACCTCGGGCATCGTCGGGGTCTCGGGCTCGTCTGTGCGGAGGGCGTGGCGGCCCCCAGTACTAGGAAGGTTATCGGGTTCCGACATTTAAGCATCACTGCTTTCTGTATCACCGGGTGCGTCAGCCGCGATGATGGCGGTGGCCAGCTTGCGCAGGTGCTTGAGCTGCTTGTTGGTGGACGCGTCGAGGGCTTCGTCCTCAGCCTTCGCTACCAAAACGGTGAGCTCCTTGTGCGCCTTCACGCCTTTCTTGGTGGAGGCAATGATTTGGCGGCGGCGGTCTTTGGCATCCCGCTCGCGCTTAACCCAGTGGCGGGACTCCAGGGAATCGAGCAGGCGCACCATGTCGGAGGCGTCAATGGCCAAGGTTTCCGATAGTGCGGACTGCGAGGACGCGGCCTCCGCAACGAGGCAGGTGAGAACCCAGTACTCGCGCAGGGTGGTCTTCTGCGTTTGCAGCGCGGCCTCGACGCCCTCGCGGGTGCGGCGGCGGAGGCGCTCCAGCTGGAAGGAGGGGGACTCCAGGAGCGCGGTAGGGATGGAAACAGAATTCAATGAAGGCATGCCGATGATTCTAACGCGCCTACGGTGGCATGCCTAAATCATGGGTTGTGGCCCATTAGTTTTAGGTTGAGGCTAGCTTCTGCACAATGAGTGTGTTGAGAGAAACGCCTTCCCGTTCTGCTTCGATGGTCAGGTCTCGGTGAAGTGACTGAGGTATGCGGAGGTTGAACTTCCCCGAGTAGCTTCGTTGTCCGAATGGTTCTGGGATGTGTTCATTGTTGCGTTGCATATCTTCTAGGGTTTCTTCGACGACGCTGCGCAACTCGGCCTCTGCGGTGGCCGCAGTAGTATCCAGCCATGACAGGGAAGGGAACTCTAGGACTGTGGCCACGAACTCGCCATCTTCTTCGGACCAAGCGGTTTGGTAGGTGTACTTGTCTGCGAGGTTCATGATCTGCTCCTAGGGAAGGCGGTCGATTGCGGCTAAAACTTGGCGAATCTGAAAGGGCTTCGCTTTCCCGTTGCGGCCCTCTTGGATATTGACTCGGGGGTCTCCCTGCCACGGGGTTTTATAAACGATGTGCGAAGTTCCACGCCGCTTCTTTCCGGCGCTTTCTTGGCGTTCGAAGTAGAAGTCGCACACAAGTTGCAGCTCTGAGAAGCGGACGTTTGTCCGTGAGGTCCGCATCTTTGTGAGGATCTTTTCTATCTTGGAAACCACACTTGCATGGTACCGCAAATGGTACCACTAGTGGTTTGGGTAAACCATAGGGCAGCCTTGGGTCTTCCACGCATCCGTGCCACCGTCGACGTTGATGACATCCCAGCCTTTCGCGTGCTCGAGGTACTGGCAGACCTGCATGCTGCGCCCGCCTGCATGACAGATGACGTAGATATCGCGGTCCGGGTCAATCTCGTCGAGGCGCTCGACCAGGTCTCCCATCGGGATATGGGTGGCGCCTTGGGCATACTCGGTGTTCCACTCGTGGTCCTCGCGGACGTCGATAAGCTGGGCGTTCTCAGGTACTTCCTGGGGCGTTACGTTTCTCATGCCCCATACCCTAGTCACGCATAGGGCCTAGTGCTGTTACTCCACTCGCCGCGTCCACGGAAGGGCCTCAAACTCTGCGCGGTCCCCGTTCACAAACCGTTCAAGGAGGGACAAGGCTTCGTCGATGTCCTCAAGGAGCATCTGGAAGTTTTCTTCCTCACCGTTGTTGTGGCCCCATTCGACGAGGTAGCGTGCCGCTCCTGTTTCTGAGGGTTCCACACGGTCGACCTGGCAGTAGTCGCCCGGGACTATTCGGTCAAAGGCCGCTACCCACGCTCCCACTTCGGGGAAGCCGTCCTGGCGAACTGCCTCGAGAAGGTCATCGTTGAAAAGATACGCAGCTGAGCCGAAGACCGTGGCGTTGACCATGAAGCGCTCGTCCTCAGGGATATCTGAGGACGACTTCTGATCTTGCCAATTCACTTTGTCCACCAACTGCGCTGGGGAGTAGGTGAATTCAACCATCAAATCCAGAGCAAGGGGCAGTGAGATGGATGGGATTTCGTGTAGGTTCCCGTCGGGGGTGACAAGGTCAAGCGAAACGTTGTCGCCCGTATAGGTTGTTTCCAAGGTATAACGCTCCTGGAAGTCCACCTGACTCCCGGATCGAACCTCAAGCCTCCATCCTGTGAAGAGGCGAAGCCCCGCTTCGAGTACGGAGGAGGATGTGGCCACCTCCCAGGTGTTCACATACAACTTATCCGCGAGTAGCTTCAACTGGCAGCTCTCGGCTCCCGGAAGCGGCTTGCCCGACGGGTTATACAGTGCCAGGGAATCATCGACAACAAGCGAAATGCCGTAATCCTGCGCCAGATGAGTAAGCCTCTCTATCGTGACCGTCCTGACATCAGCAGGGATGAGCAGCCGTGTGAGTGCTTGTGCCTCCACGTGCTCCTCGGCGAGGAGGATTTCGCTTCCGAGCTTTGTGTTAATCCTCTCAATATATTTCTGCATCCGAGGGCTGGGCTCGCCATTATGGTCAGCGCGGATGCGGTGCATCATGCATACTGATGCTTCAGTCCACTGCTCTTCGCGCTCCGGCAGCTCCATTGCGGTGACCGTGGTGTACGGCGCCGGATCCGAAGATGAAGAGTCCGGGAAGACTGTGGAAATCATCTCGCCGTTGCCGTCTAAATAGTGCTCCGCCACTGCGATGGCTTCGTCTGCGATGTCGAAGGTCTGCACATTGTCGGTGCCGAGGTTATCGTAAACTTTCGCGGTCCACTGTCCTTGTGCATTGCGGCCGTAGGCCAAGGAAAATGTTGGCCATTTATGCAGGTGGACCATCACGCCTGCGGGGAGCTCCTTCACCGCGTCCAGCCGGCGCCAGGGTGTTTCGTGGCGGACTGAAGGATCCAGGATTGGCTTAGATGCGCGTTGAGGCAACGGCTCCCACGCAAGTTCTTCGATCAACGGGTTGTGATCACTGAAGGAAAGCAGAATCTCTCGTGATTCTTCATAGGTATCGACAGTGAGCGTGCGGAATACCGGTTGAGTGGCCTCTGGAGGGAGGCTGGACCATATCAGTTCGAACTGTCCGCTTGCGCGCACGTGCATGGACATTTCGAGGCCGTAGCTTCGTTCTTCCGAGCCATAGTTGATTACCTGAATCCACGTCTGTTCGGACACCGGCAGGCGCAGGGCGTCCTCAAAGGCGCGATCAAGCATAGGTCTGCTGACCTGTCGCCACATAGTTCCCATGCAGTTTCTGATGGAGGAAAGGCCATTGCTGCTCGTGGGGATTCCAGTCGCATTAAAGAGGATGTCCGTGGTTCCAATGAAGACCACCAAGCCGTGGTAATACGCCAGCAAAGCTAGCTTTTCTTGGAGCTCTAAATCGCTCGAATCCATCGTGACCGTGACGGCCGAATGCGCGGGCACGTCCTGTCCGAAAAGTTTGGAGAGTGCGGCCGATGCTTCTTCCATTTCTGGATCGGGCTTCCGGAAGGAGGCCAGCCCTTCCGTCTGAATTAACTCCAGAAAATAGTCATGGTCAGCAATTTTTTCTCGGTTAAAGCGCACGATGTTGAGCTGCACGTCCATTAAGCGGGGTCCTTCCAGAGTGGGTTGGGTAAGGGCACGGACAAGCTTATGCGTCTTGCGTCACAGTTTCCTTGGGATCCTGTGAACGGTCCCTGTCAGGGCGCTCGTGTGGACGGTGGGCAGGCGCGGGCTTTAGCGGTGCGCGGAGAGGTACTCCAGAATGGCTTTCACGCGGCGGTTGTCCTCGCTGGGATCCAGCCGCAACTTGGTGAAGATATTGGAAACGTGCTTGGCCACCGCGGCGGAAGACAGGACGAGCTCAGAGGCGATGTCCTTGTTGGATTTGCCGCGCGACATGAGTTCGAGCACCTCGCGCTCGCGCGGGGTGAGCTCGCCCAAGCCGCTGCGCCCGGAGCTCATTAAAGCCTGGGCCACGGTGGGATCGATGACGGTGCCGCCCTGAGCCACCACGTCCAGGCTGGAGAGGAAGTCCCGCACTTCGGAGACACGGTCCTTCAAAAGATAGCCGGTGCCGGCATCGGGGGAGTCGAAGAGCTCCACCGCGTAAGCCGGGGCTACATACTGGGAGAGCACCATGACGGGTAAGCCCGGGTATGCATTTCTCAAGTTCACGGCGGCTTTCAAGCCATCATCGCCCATGCCTGGCGGCATGCGCACGTCCGTGATGACGATGTCCGGAAGCTCATCGCGCAGCTTATCCACAACGGCCTCAAGCTCCGGTGCGGAGTCCGCCTGGCCCACAATCGAATGCCCGCGGCGCTCCAGAAGGCCGGCGAGGCCCTCGCGCAGAATGGCGGAGTCATCCGCCACGACGATTCTCAAACTCATTTCTTAAACTCCTGACTGTCCGCGATCGAGAAGAAGAGGAATCGAGCACGCTAGCCTCGTCGGCCCGCCTGGGGGAGAGGACAGAGTCATCTCTCCGCCGAAAGCGGCGAGGCGCTCGGCCATCCCCGCCAAGCCATGGCCCGGCACCACCCGCGCGCCGCCTGGCCCCTCATCCACCACGGCGATTTTCAAGGAGGCATCCGCGGTCACTAAAACAGACACCGGCGCGCCGGGCGCGTGCTTGGCAGCGTTGGTCAAAGCCTCCGTGCCGAAGAAGTAGCCGCAGGCCAGCACGGAGGCGGAAAGCTTGGGCAAAGGATGCGGGGCGAAGACGCTGACGTGGGGGCCGTGGGAAGAAGCAGCGTCGGCAAGCGCGGCCACCAAACCGTGATCCTGCAGCACCTGCGGGTGGATGCCGTGCACCGTGGCGCGCAAGGACTTGAGGCCGCGGTCCACGTCCTGTTTGGCGGCGGTAAGCAGCACGGCGAGGTCAGAGGGGGCGTCGAGAAGAGCCTCCCCCAACTTCATGCTCGCGGCCACGAGGTATTGCTGCGCGCCGTCGTGCAGGTCGCGCTCGATGCGTGCGCGCTCCACCTCGTAGGCATCCGCGATGGCGCGACGCGAGGCCGTGAGCTGCGCGATTTTCTCCGCTTGCTGCTGCTCATGGTTGGTGGGCTGGGGCTTTCTTCGGAACACGGTTTTCAGCATAACGGGCTCTACTGATCACAGGGGTAGTGCTGGCACTACCTTAAAGAGCAACGCTAGGGCTGTTCTTTCCGCGGGCCCTTCACGGTGGAATGAGAGACATGGCAAAGACACTTTCCCTGACAGACATCACCAAGGATTTCGGCGGCGGCCCGGTGCTCGCCGGAATCTCCCTCGACATTGAACCGGGCGAGCTCGTGGCCGTCATGGGGCCGTCCGGTTCTGGCAAGTCCACGCTGCTGCACTGCATGTCCGGCGTGCTCACCCCCACGCACGGCAGTGTGCGCTACGGGGATGAGGAGCTTTCCGCGCTTGGCGACGGCCCCCGCTCCCGCACCCGCCTGCGCAATTTCGGCTTCGTCTTCCAGGATGGCCAGCTGCTGCCGGAGCTGAGCAACGTGGATAACGTGGCGCTGCCCGCGATGCTTAACGGTATGGGGCGGGGTGCGGCCCGCAAGCGCGCGATGGAGCTTTTAGATCAGCTGGGCCTGGGTGGTTTGGCGGAGCGCCGCCCGGCGCAGGTTTCTGGCGGTCAGGCGCAGCGCGTGACCATTGCGCGTGCGCTGGTGGCTTCTCCGGGCGTGGTCTTCGCCGACGAGCCGACCGGTGCGCTGGATCAGTCCACGGGCCACGAGGTCATGCAGATGCTCACCACCATCGTGCGCCAGTCGGGTGCCAGCCTGGTCATGGTCACGCACGACCCGAAGGTGGCCGACTGGATGCAGCGCCGCGTGGAGATTCGCGATGGCATCATTCACGATGACCGCCGCCTCGAGGTGATCCGATGAACACCGCGACTTTAGTCTTTGACCTGCAGCGCGAATCGATTCGCGCGCGCTCGGGAACGGGTATTGTCTCGCTTCTGGCAATTGTGAGCCT
Organism: Corynebacterium sp. HMSC074E01; assembly: GCF_001808885.1. Taxonomy (NCBI): domain Bacteria; kingdom Bacillati; phylum Actinomycetota; class Actinomycetes; order Mycobacteriales; family Corynebacteriaceae; genus Corynebacterium; species Corynebacterium sp. HMSC074E01. Next base: position 70,811 of record NZ_KV794805.1, on the reverse strand, counting down.
GACCATTGGTTCCGCCATCGCCTTCCTGGTGGCGGGCGGTACGTGGATGTTTTGGGAGCGCGCCCAGCACGTTGAGGATGCCGCGCCCGCTCTGCAGGAGGCCTTCGGCAACGAGATGGAGGCCTTCCTCTACCCGTGGTTCGCCCTGGCCCTGCTGGCCTGCGCGTTCATTCTTCCGGCGCTGTTTAACCTCACTGCCCAAGCCGCCGTCCTGGGTGCTTCCGGCAGGGAGCAGCGCCTGGCCACGCTGCGCCTGTTGGGATTGAGCTCCCGCCAGGTGGAGCGCATGGTCATCGTCGAGACCGGCCTCCAGGCAGTGATCGGCATCGTGCTCGGCGGGCTGATCAGCCTGCTCGTCGCGCCGGTCTTCACCCAGCTGGATTTCCAGATGCGTTCCATTGCTCTGTCCGAGCTTCTCCTCCCGTGGTGGGGCTACCTCGCCGTGGCGGGTGTGCTCTTCCTGCTGGCCATCGGTGCCGCACTCGCCGGCATGCAGCGCGTGCGCGTGAGCCCGCTGGGCGTCGCCAAGCGCCAGATGCCCGCGGCCTACCGCTGGTGGCGTGTCATCGTCTTCCTCATCATCGCAGGTATCGGTGGTGTTCTGCTCTCCGGTAAGGCGGGGCCGCCGACCGCTATGGTCATCGTGGTCATGTTTGGCATGGTGATGAGTATCAACCTCATTTCCCCTTTCATCCTGCAGCTCGGCGCACACATCATGTCCCTCTTTCCCGGAAACGCGCACTTCGTGGCCTGCCAGCGCGTAGCGGGCAATGCGCGCCCGGCATGGAAGCGGAGTGCTGCCATCGGCTTCTTCGGATACTTGACGGGCTTCCTCGTTGCCGCGCCCCTGGGCTCTGATGCCTTGGCCATGGTCCTGAAGGAAGACCAGGGAATGAACGTGGTGTTCAAAGACATCTCCACTGGTGTTCTATTAACCCTCATTTTTGGCTTCACACTGACCACCATGTCCATCATCCTGGGCCAGGTTTCCGGCATCTTTGAGGACAAGGAGCTCATCCGCTCCCTGGATCTCATGGGCGTGCCGCGCGGATTCCAGTTCCGCTCCGGTGCCCTAACCATCATGGGGCCGGTGGTGGGCTTGAGCTTCTTCGGCTTCCTCTTTGGTGGCAGTATCGCCGCGCTGATGTTCTTCTCCAGCGTCGATCAAAGTGATGTCGACGTTCTCGGCCGCATGCTCATGGCCTTCGGTTTCCTGGCCATAGGTTGGTTGGTCACGTTGCTAGCCATTGTCCTTGTTGAACCCCTGCGCGGCTACGTGCTGCGCACGGGAGGGAGGAAAGAATGAAAACTGTACTGAAAATCTTCGGCGGACTGTTTCTTGTTGCCCTTGTTGCTGTGGCCGCGGCCGTGTATTTCTTCGGCCCTTCCTATGGCGGAGCGCTCTTGGGCAAGCCCTACTTCCTCTTCAATGCCAGCGAGAAGCGCATCAATACCGCGATGGTGGATACTGCAGCGATCTCCGGAATCTATGGCGAGAGCGAAGAATTCCAGCGCGCCCGCGAGGCCTTCAAAGAGGACCCCACGAACGCCGAGCTCCTCGATTCCGCCATCGACGCCGCCGGTGGCAAGCACTCCAAAGTCTTTAGCGTCGAAAAGGAAAAGGCCGCCGAAAGCACTGAGCCTTCGGTCGACTTCAACGATGGCGTCCTGCGCGCTACCGTGCCCTCCATCGGCCGCCACGATGATGGCCAGGCCTATGCCGACACTTTGGCTCAAGGCCTGACCGCCCACCCGGAGGCCTGTGCCGCTGTGGTGGACCTGCGCGGCAACGGTGGTGGCGACATGGGCCCGATGTACGCGGGCTTAAGCCCGCTGCTGCCGGACGGCCCCGCGCTGTCCTTCGTCAGCCGCATGGGCACATCCGAGGTGGTCATCGACGGCAATTCCGTCACCGGCGGTGGCACGCCGACAACCACGTCGGGCGGCAAGCTTGAGGTTCCCGTCGCTGTGCTCACCGACGACGAAACCGCGTCCTCCGGCGAGGCCACCCTCCTGGCCTTCCGCGGCCTGGACAACGTGCGCACCTTCGGCGAGCCGACCGCCGGCTACGCCTCCGCCAACGTGGTCCTGGACTATCCGGACGGCCGCTCGCTCATGCTCACCACTGCCAAGGACAAGGCGCGCACAGGTGAGGAATTCGCCGAGGACCCGATTAACCCCGATGCCCCGGAATCCGAGCTCGACGGCTGGCTCGCTTCCCACTGCAGCTAGTTAGCTGCATTGTTAGTAAGTCGCAGCGTTAGCCAGCCCAGTTCGTTGTCGGCACGTTGCGGCTGGTAAGCCGCAACGCTAGCCTGCCCAACGCTCGCCTTGCCACCTCCAGTAGTGGTGCCACTTCCAAGGTGGAGGCACGAACTCGCCCCGCCCTTTGATGACCGCGAGGACCTGGTGAACAGCGACGTCGAGGTGATGCTCGATCGTGGCGGCGGTGAAGTGGAGGGGCCGGTAGCCGCGCTGGATGGCGTCGTTAAGCTTCTGGCGGTCGATTTCGAAACGCTGCCGGTTCTCGCCCTTGTGATAGGCATAGCCGTCCACCTCGATGGCGACCTTGTGTTCCTCCAGTACCAAGTCCCATCGGTAGGGCCCAACCCGCACGTTGTTGCGGACCTTGACGTGGGGCTCGAGACCCCGGGTCAGGTCGCGCTCCGGCTTGCTATCCGCTCCGACGATGGCCCGTTCCAGCACCTCGCGCGTGTGCTTGGGCAGGCGGCGAAAGTCCAGCTGCTCGGTCTCGATGCGCGAGCGCCCGTGCGGCCCGGCGAAGAAAGCCTCAATGAAGGCTCCGGCATCTTCGTGCTCCATCGCCTCAATGCACTGCAGTGGACTGCACACGTTCACCCCGTTCATGCTGCCCAGTGCCTTGGGCCGCGCCCGCCGACTGCGAAAGAACGCGCTCGATGCCATCGTTCCAGCGCGAAGAAAATAAAGTGGGTAGGTCAGCTCTTGGCCAAGATACTGCTGGGCGGCGGAGTAGCCGTCCAGAGCTGAGTCTGGCCAACGCCGCGAGACGATTTCAGCGAGTTGGCGCGGTGTTGGCGCTGCAGATAAATACAGACCGTGACAAATCTTGATTGCTTGGCCCTTAGCTGCGCGGCGAGTCCCCGCGCGTCCCTCGAAAATTTCCATGTGCCCCCGATGCGTACGTTTCTAACAAATAAGCCCCCAGAAACCGCTGTTTTCGGCCCCCTATTTGATCGAATCGTACGTCACGAACGAGGAGTTGTCGCGGCGACAAAGAAAAAGGACGTTTCGATCAACTAAGGCCTCTCAAACCTTTGGTTTTGGACCCCTATTTGATCGAAACGTCCCTCAACGTGCGGAACGCGGCGGCCTACTTGAAGCGAGCCTTCGCTTCCTCGAGGATCTTCTCTGCCTCAGCCTTGTCGCCCCAGCCGGAGCCGGTAACTTCCTTGTTCGGTTCCAGGTCCTTGTAGCGGGTGAAGAAGTGCTCGATCTCGTCCTTGATGTGCTGCTCCACATCGTTGATGTCCTGGTAGCGCTCCCAGCGCGGGTCATCGACGACGGCGAGCAGCTTGTCGTCGCCGCCGGCCTCATCAGTCATCTTGAACACGCCGAGGACACGAGCCTCCACAACAACGCCGGGGAAAACCGGCTCCGGGAGGATGACCAGTGCATCCAACGGGTCGCCGTCCTCACCCAGGGTGTGGTCGATGTAGCCGTAGTCAGCCGGGTAGGCCATCGGGGTGAACAGGTAGCGGTCGAGGTGGACCTTGCCGGTCTCGTGGTCGATCTCGTACTTGTTGCGGGAGCCCTTAGGGATCTCGATGGTTACTTCAACGCTCACGGCTGAATCCTCCATAACTAATAGGTTGGTATGTGCTCCGCTTAGTCTACCGCGCTAGTCTAAAGGGCGATGAAAGCTAAGCATGTCTGGTGGAGTACTGCGGCCCTCGTCACGGCTGGTGCCGTGGCGGCGACGGCCGCAGTGGGCGTAGAAGTCCAACGCACCTACGATCACCTGGACCACGGTCAGCCCTATAAGCAGGAAGAACCCACAACACTGGTCCAGCCCGTCGAGCCTGGTGAGATAGACACCGCCGCGCTTAAAGCGAAGTTGGATGAGCTGGGCAAAGACAAGGCCCTCGCCACTTTCGGCGGCCAGGTCATCGACACCACCACCCACGAGGTGCTGTGGGAGCGCGAGCCCGCGAAGCCGCTGACCCCGGCCTCCGCCACCAAGGTCCTCACCCTCGCCGCAGCAACACTCGCGCTCGATGAGGAAGAACGCCTCACCACCGAAGTGGTCGCAGGTGAGCAGGAAGGCGAAGTTGTTATCAAGGCCGCCGGCGATGTCTGGCTGACGGACGAGCGCCTCGATGAGCTGGCGAAACAGATTCAGCAGAAGATGGATACCGTCACGCGGGTCTCCATCGACACCTCCATCTGGGCCGGCCCCGACCAAGCACCGGGCTGGGACGATGACAATATTGATGGCGGCTATGTCGCTCCCATCCAGCCGGCCATGCTCTATGGTGGGCGCATCGGGGAAAAGACCGGCGACGTTCCGCGCTCCCACGAGCCGGCCCTCGATGTTGCCCGCGCCTTGGCCACCCGCCTGGGAGCCGACGAGGCGGATATCGCTGCTTCACCCGAAAACTCCGAGGTCATCGCCTCCAGCGAGTCCGAGCCGCTGGCCCTGCGAGCCCAGCAAGCCGCGAAAGATTCTGACAACGTCATGGCGGAGGCCATTGCCCGCGAGCTGGCCGTCAGCCAGGGTAGGGAAGCAAGCTTCGAGGGCGCCACGAAGGCCATCCTCGACGAGCTACGTGGAGCCGGCATCGACGTCAACGGCGTTACCCTCAAGGACGGCTCCGGCCTCTCCCGCGATAACCGCATCCCCGCCGGGCTCCTCGCCCACATCGCAGATCAAGCCGTAGCCACCGACGAGCTACGCCCACTCCTGGGCTACCTCCCTCTTGCCGGCGGCGAAGGAACCCTCTACGAGCGCTATCACGAGTCGCCCGCCCGCGGGTACGTTCGCGCCAAGACCGGCACCCTCACGGGAACTTCCGCGCTGACCGGCACCGCCCAGGGGCAGTCGGGCCGCGTTTACGCCTTCGCCTTCCTGGTCAACGACGGCGAAGTCACCTCCGCCCGCCAGGCCCAAGACGCCCTCGCCGCCGCACTCCATGACTTCTAAGAAGCCCTTCTGGCCGCGCACAAGCCCCAACTTCTTGGCCTGCCGCGTCGCTGCGCGCGCCGTGATGGGTGAGCAACCACGCGCCATCGCGGTGGGCCTGTCCGGAGGCGCCGACTCCTTGGCGCTGACCGCAGCACTCCTCGCAGAGGGGCACGAGGTGACAGCGCTGTGCGTCGATCACGGTTTGCAGGAAGGCTCGGCCACGCAGGCGCGCCGGGCTGCTGAGCAGGCCTGCGCTTTGGGGGCGGGGGCGGAGGTGTTGCGGGTGGACGTCGGCAAGCAAGGCTCCGTGGAGGCCGAAGCCCGCGGCGCCCGGTACCGTGCCTTCGCACCCTGGGAAGAGGTGGCGGTGGCGCATACCGCTGATGACCAGGCCGAAACCCTGCTGCTCAGCGCCCTCCGCGGGAGAGTGGCGGGCATGCGCGAGCGTTCCTCGGTCGAAGGTGTGCACGTCCTGCGCCCCCTGCTCAGCGTGCGCCGCGCCCAGACCGAGGCCGCCTGCGCGGAGCTGGGGCTGGAGGTCTGGCAGGACCCCCAGAACCAGGACCTGGCCTTCCGCCGCGTGGCACTGCGCCGCGAGATCCTCCCGCGCCTGCAGGAGATCGTGGGCGGAGACCCCGTCCCGGCCTTAGCCCAGGCAGCCCACGACGCCGCGCTTGACGACGCCCTCCTCAGCACCCACCCCACCACCGACTGCACCGCGCTGGCCGTTCTCCCAGAACCGAAGCGCCGCCGGGCGATCGCCGCGTGGCTGCGCGAGGAAGGAGTAGAGGTTACTCGCGAGGCAGTGCGCGGCATCGATGCCCTGTGCACGCGGTGGCATGGACAAGGCCCCGTCGCCGTCCGCAGTGAAAAGAAAGGCACAAGGTTGGAAGTCGCACGCGTTGGTGGCAAACTGTCAATATTGCCTCGGTCAGCAAAGGAGCGCTCACGTGCACGACAACCATGATTTAGCCGTCCCCGCCAATCCTTATGGAGAGGACATCAAAAACGTTCTCATCACCGAAGATGAACTTCAGGCGCGCATCCAGGAGATGGCGGATCGCGTGTCCGAGAAATACAGCAACACCGACGAGGACCTCATCTTGGTCTGCGTGCTCAAGGGCGCGGTTTTCTTCCTGACGGATTTCGCCCGCAAACTGGCTATCCCGTCCCAGCTGGAGTTCATGGCGGTGTCCTCCTACGGCAACTCTGCCTCATCCTCGGGCGTGGTGCGGATTCTGAAAGATCTGGACCGCGATATCGAGGGCCGCGACGTTGTCATCGTGGAAGACATCATTGATTCCGGCCTGACCTTGTCCTGGCTCATCCGCAACCTGCAGGGCCGCCAGCCGCGTTCCCTGGAAGTGGTGACGCTGTTGCGCAAGCCCGAAGTAGTCAAGGCGGAGCTGGATCTCTTCGATGTAGGTTTTGACATCCCGAATGAGTTCGTCGTGGGCTATGGCCTGGATTTCGCGGAGCGCTACCGCGACTTGCCCTACGTGGGCACCCTGGAGCCTGCGGTCTACAGCAACGATTAGTCTTTTCTTGCCCTCTTTTGGTTTGAGGCCTCGAATTCGCAAGGTAATTAATGAAAAACAAGAACATCATCCGCTATGGCTCGATCGCGGGCCTGGTTCTCATTCTGCTGTACGCCTTTACGTTCTTTAGCAACGATGCCCGGAGCTTCAAGCAGGTCGACACCTCCGTGGCCATGGAGCAGTTGAGCTCTAAGAACGTCGAGGAAGCGCAGATCGATGATCGCGAGCAACAGGTGCGCCTCAAGCTCAGAGAACCGGTGACGGTAGAAGAGCAGGAGGGTATCGAGGAAGTCATTGCCAAGTACCCGGCACGCGCCTCCGAGCAGGTCTTCAACGCGGTGAAGGATTCTGGTGCGGATAAGTACCAGACCAAGGTCACGCAGGATTCCTTCATTGGCTCCATGATCAGCTTCCTGCTGCCGATGCTGATCCTCTTCGCGTTGCTGTTCTGGATGATGACCCGCATGCAGCAGGGCGCGGGCGGCATGTTCGGCATCGGTGGCTCCAAGGCGAAGGAGCTGACCAAGGACATGCCCACCAACACCTTCGCGGATGTGGCCGGCGCGGATGAAGCTGTGGATGAGCTGCAGGAGATCAAGGACTTCCTGGATGATCCGGAGCGCTACCATGAGCTGGGCGCGAAGATCCCGCGCGGCGTGCTGCTCTATGGCCCGCCGGGTACCGGTAAGACGCTTCTGGCCCGCGCGGTCGCGGGCGAGGCCGGCGTGCCTTTCTATTCCATTTCTGGTTCCGACTTCGTGGAGATGTTCGTCGGCGTGGGTGCTTCCCGCGTGCGTGATCTGTTTAAGCAGGCCAAGCAGAATAGCCCGTGCATCATCTTCGTCGATGAGATTGACGCCGTGGGCCGCCAGCGTGGTTCCGGCACTGGCGGTGGTCACGATGAGCGCGAGCAGACGCTGAACCAGCTGCTCGTGGAGATGGATGGCTTCGGCGACCGTGAAGGCGTCATCCTCATTGCCGCTACCAACCGTCCCGACATCCTGGACCCCGCGCTTCTTCGCCCGGGCCGCTTCGACCGCCAGATCCCGGTGACCAACCCGGACCTGGCCGGCCGCGAGCAGATTCTGCGCGTGCACGCCAAGGACAAGCCGCTGGCCAAGGAAGTCGACGTGGCGCAGCTGGCCAAGCGCACCGCTGGCATGTCCGGTGCAGACCTGGCCAACGTGCTCAACGAGGCCGCCCTGCTCACCGCCCGCATTGGCGGCAACGTCATTACCTATGACGCGCTGGAGGAGGCTACCGACCGCGTCGTCGGCGGCCCGCGCCGCCAGGGCAAGATCATTTCCGAGCATGAGAAGAAGGTCACCGCCTACCACGAGGGTGGCCACACGTTGTCCGCGTGGGCGCTGAAGGATATCGAGCGTGTCTACAAGGTGACCATCTTGGCCCGCGGCCGCACTGGCGGCCACGCCATGACCGCGCAGGAAGACGATAAGGGCATGTACACCCGCGATGAGCTTTTCGCTCGCCTTGTCTTCGCCATGGGCGGGCGTGCCGCGGAGGAGCTCGTGTTCGGCGCACCGACCACCGGTGCATCCTCCGATATTGAGCACGCCACCAAGATCGCGCGCTCCATGCTGACTGAGTATGGCTTTAGCCCGGACCTGGGCACCGTCAAGTACGGCCAGGAGCAGGGCGATCCCTTCAGCTATGCCGGCGGCGGTGGAAGCATTGATTACTCAGATGCCGTGGCTGCCAAGATCGACGAGCAGATGGCCTACCTGCTGGACCGCGCTCACCAGCAGGCCTATGACATCCTGTCCGAGCACCGCGACTACCTGGATAAGCTCGCCGAGATGCTGCTGGAGAAGGAAACCCTGCGCCGCCCGGACCTCGAGGGCATCTTCAAGGGCATCGAGCCGCGCGAGGCTTTCGACGTCTTCCCGAACGAGGACGCTCGCTTCCCGCGCCAGGCTGGACGCGAGCCGGTGAAGACCCCGGTGGAGCTGGCCCAGGAGCGCGGTGAGGAGCTGCCGAAACGCATGACGCTTCTCGACGCTTCTCGCGCCGCCCGCGAGCGCCGCCAGGCGGAGCTTGAGCGCGCGAAGGAGAACGGCGGCGAAGCCGGTGGCACTGCATCGGCGGCGCCGGTCGAGGAGATCGGCTTCAGCTTTGGCCAGCACGCCGGCGATTACGTGGACCCGGACAAGGGCAACACCTTCTTCGGCGAATCCGAGATCACCGAACCCACCGGCCGCGAGCTCAGCGCAGACGAGGCCGCCAGCGATGGGGCGCAGGAGGAGACCGTGGCCCCAGAACAGGCCGGCCCCAGCCACGAGGACACCCAAGAGATTCCGCGTGTGCCGAATGCCGCTGCTCCACAGCCAGAATCCCAGCCGCAACCAGAACCTCAGCCGCGCGAACCGGAACGCCGCGGTCGCCATGCCAAGCCGGAAGGCCACTCCTGGGGAGCACCCGGCTGGGGAGAGAATGAATACCGCAACAACCCGTACAAGGACGGCCAGAACAATGAGCGATAACATCCCGGCGCAGCGCGACTTCGATCACGAGCGTGCCGAAGCCGCCGTCCGTGAGCTGCTCATCGCGGTGGGCGAGGACCCCGACCGCGAGGGCCTGCGCGAGACCCCGGCCCGTGTGGCCCGCGCCTATGCCGAGGTCTTCGCAGGACTCCACCAGGACCCGACTGAGGTCCTGCACAAGACCTTTGCCGAGGAGCACCAAGAGCTCGTCCTCGTGCGCGATATCCCCATCTATTCCACCTGCGAGCACCACCTCGTGCCCTTCTACGGCACGGCGCACATTGGCTATATCCCTGGTTCCGACGGTCACGTCACCGGCCTGTCCAAGCTGGCACGCCTGGCGGATATGTACGCCAAGCGCCCGCAGGTGCAGGAGCGCCTCACGAGCCAGATCGCCGATGCGCTGGTGGAGGTCCTCCACGCGCAGTCCGTCATCGTCGTCATCGAGTGCGAGCACCTGTGCATGGCCATGCGCGGCATCCGTAAGCCGGGGGCGACCACGACGACATCCGCGGTCCGCGGCGGTTTCAAGAAGAATGCAGCCTCCCGTGCGGAGGTCATGAGCCTCATTAGGAGCTAGTTTCCATGGCAGTCAGCAACCTCACCGTCCCCGGCCGCACGCTGGTCATGGGCATCGTCAACGTCACGGAAGATTCCTTCTCTGACGGCGGACGCTGGATTAATGTCGACGACGCCATCGCGCACGCCCGGCATTTGGTGGCCTCCGGCGCGGACATGATCGATGTGGGCGGCGAGTCCACCCGCCCGGGTGCGGTGCGTGTTGCGGCCGAGGAGGAGGAGCGTCGCGTCGTGCCCGTCATCAAGGCGCTGCACGAGGAGGGGATCAAGACCTCGGTGGACACGATGCGGGCCTCGGTTGCCACAGCGGCCGCCGAAGCCGGTGTCGACATGATCAACGACGTCTCTGGTGGTGCCGCCGACCCGGACATGTACCGCACGATGGCGGCTACCGGCCTGCCGGTGTGCCTCATGCACTGGCGCACCGTCCAGTTCGGCAGCGCGGCCGGAGTGGCCGACCACGGCGGGGACGTCGTGCGCGATGTCCACGAATCCTTGGCGAAGCTTGCCGATAACGCCCTGCAAGCCGGTGTTAGCCACGACAATATCGTCGTGGATCCGGGCCTGGGTTTTGCCAAGTCCCCGCAGGATAACTGGGCTTTGCTCAAGGCCTTGCCGGAGTTCCTGCAGGGCGAGTTTCCGCTGCTCGTGGGCGCTTCCCGCAAGCGCTTCCTCGCCGCCATCCGGGAGGATCGGGGTGCCGAGTCCAGCCCGCTGCTCGCGGATCCGGCCACCGCGGCCGTGACCGCCATCTCCGCACAGATGGGAGCGTGGGGCGTGCGCGTGCACGAGGTCGATGTCTCGCGCGATGCCGTGGATGTCGCCGCCGCCTGGAATGCGGGCGCGGCCTACACCGGTGGCGCGCATGCCTCCGGTAGCTACGCCAACGGCGCCGATGGAGGAACCGTGGTCTCGACTTCGCTGGGGAGGGCTTAAGCCCATGGCAGATCGCATCGAGCTCACCGGCCTGGAATGCTTTGGCTACCACGGCGTTTTCGAGGAAGAGAAGAAAACCGGCCAGCCCTTCATCGTGGACGTCACATGTTGGTTGGACACCGCGGGCATTGAGGATGACCTGTCCCGCACGGTGAATTACGCCGAGCTTGCTGACGTCGCCGCAGACATCGTCGAGGGCCCCTCCCGGGACCTCATCGAGACGGTGGCTGAGGAGGTCGCTGAGACCGCGATGCAGCGTTTTGAGATCCTCCACGCCATCGAGGTGACCATCCACAAGCCGAAGGCACCCATCCCGCGTACCTTTGCCGACGTCGCGGTCGTAGCGCGCCGCTCCCGGAAGCGGATGGCAGGCTAATGCGCGCTGTCTTGTCCATCGGCTCCAACATGGAGGACCGCCGTGCGCTGCTGCAGACCGTCTTTGATGAGTTTGCTGAGGAGACCGTCGCTGCCTCCCCGGTTTATGCCACCCCGCCGTGGGGCGTGACCGATCAAGATGAATTCCTCAACGCGGTGCTCATCGTGGACGTGGATTGCACCCCGCTGGAACTTCTTCGCCGTGGCCAGAAGCTGGAGGAGGCCGCCGAGCGCGTCCGCGTGCGGCACTGGGGTCCGCGCACCTTGGACGTGGACATCGTGCAGGTTGACGGCGTGACCTCCGATGATCCTGAGCTGACCCTCCCGCACCCCTATGCGCATGAGCGCGCCTTCGTCCTCGTGCCGTGGTTGGCCGCGGATGAGAACGCACAGCTCAACGGCACCTCGGTGCGCGAGCTCATCGCGGGCCTCGATGAAGACGAGGTCGCTGCGGTGAAGGAACTGGGGGAGTAATGACAAGGACGTCGGTAGGCGCGCTCATCGGCACGGCCCTCTTCGTGGCCGCGGCGGCCGCCATCCTCACCACCCGCTTTTATGGCTCAATGCTGGCCATTCCGGCAACGGTGTCGATTTCTCTCTGGGCCATGGCTGTGGTGTGCGGCCTCCTTACCCTCAAAGTCCGCAACGCCAAAGAGGATGAACACGGCATCGGCCTGGATAATTCGCAGCTGAATCCCATGACCATCGCGCAATTCCTGCTCGTCGGTAAAGCCTCCGCGTGGACGGGTGCGATCGTGGGCGGGGCCTATGCGGGCATGGCGGTCTATGTCGTGCCGCGCGCCGGTGAGCTCGTCGCTGCGTCCGGTGACCTGGCCGGGGTGGTGTCCTCGGCGCTGGGTGGTGCCGCGATGTGTATCGCTGGAGTGGTGCTGGAGCGACACTGCGAGGTGCCACCTCCAACTGATGGTGCACAAGCGGTAAGTTAGTGGGCATGACGAGCCCGCACCACGCCCCTCAGCCACAGCACGAGTCGGCCCCGGATGATCGCCCGACGACCCAGTTTTCTGCGCAGCCGGACTCTCAGCCGCCAACGTCGGCAGAGACTTCAGAGACTTCTGAGTCCGGCTCGAAGACGGACGCCGGTTCCATCGGGCTCATCGTTCTAGTCATCCTCGCGGTTATTGCCAGCCTGGTCATGCTGATTTCGGGTTCGGCGAATGCGCTGAAGATTGCCCTGCTCGCCTCCCTGTGGGCCGCGGTGCTGGGCTTCTTCCTGGTGGTGCGCTACCGCCGCCAGGCACACGAAGCCAAGGAGCTACTGGCAGTAGAGCGCGCCCATGCCGCATCCACCTTGACCGCCTCCGGACCTTCCACAGCAGACAACAGTCAGGTCCTGGCGGAGATTCGTTCTGAGCTGGAAGCCATCCGCACCCAGATCGAGGAGATCTCGGGGCGCGAGTGGGTCTACGAGCCTGCCGCCCTGTATGCGGAGGCTCGCCGCATCCAGGAGCTGGAGCGCAAGGCCGGCGGCGCTGGCGTGGATGAGCGCGGCGATGCCCCCAACGTGAACTTCACCCAGAAGTCCGGCGGCGCGCCGTCTGCCGACGCCGTCGCAGGCCGCCTCGGCTCGCAGCCGACCCACCCGGTGAGCAATCCGCTGGATAACCTGCTGGCAGATAATGCCCGTGCCAACACTCAGCAGCCTGCTCCGAAGTCAGCTGCTAAGCCTTCTCAGCAACCCACCCCGAAGCCCGCCGAGCAGCCAGCCGCGAAACCCGCCGGGAAACCCGCAGAACAGCAGGGCACCCGCCCAGCACCATCCCCGTTCGGCGCACCGCAGCCGTCACAGGGCCGTCCTCCGGCGTTCCGCCCCGTGGGCGAGCCGCAGCAGAAGCCACAGGCACGCGCCGAGCAGAAGCCGCCGCAGCAGCCCCAACCGCAGCCAAAGGCACAGCCACGTCCCCAGGCTCAGCCGCAGCAGAAGACGCCGGAATTCAAGACCGATAGCTTCCAGGCCGTGCAGTGGAACCAGGGCGCCGCGGGCGGGCAGCACGTCAAGGAGAACCCTGCCCCCGCGCAGCCGCACCACCGCCACCGCAGGCCGGAGGCAGACACCGCACAGCCCAGCACCCGTGGCCGCCGCCGCAGCGATGAGCACCGCGAGGGCGCGGTCTCCGTGGCGGAGCTCATGGCACGCCGCAAGCGTCAGCAGGAACAGCAGAACAAGGGCGACAAGAAGTAGATGAAGGCACCACGCATGCGGGTGGCGGTCTGGGGTAGCTCCCGGGCCGGCCTTAACTTCGCGCGACACCTCGAGTGGGCGGGCCATACCATCGAGAGCCTTGAGGACCCCGCCCAGTTGGACCGCTTCGATGCACTGATTATCGCTGCAACGGCGAGAGAGCTGGAGGCAGCTGTGGGAGACGTCGCCAAGCACGTGCGCCCGAGACAGATCGTCATCCATACCTCGTTGCTGGCCGGTGTGGAAGCACTCGATGACCTGGAAACGCGCGGGTGCGTGACCATTGCCGCAGCGCCCCTGGGTGACTCCTACGCGGTGGGCACTCTCGATGAGGTGGCGGACACCGTCATTAGATTGTTGCTCTCAGAGATTCACCAAACGGCAGAAGCGGTGCCAGAAGCCCGCCGTGCCGAACGCGCGGCGCGGTTGTATTACGCGGAGATGCTCGGTGAACTCAGCGCGTGGGCGGCGCTTAAGGCGGGGATTATCGACGATTTTATGGGCAGCACCTTTGACCTCGACGCCGGGGACATCATCGATGCTTATCCCGCCGCCGTAGAACTGGGCATGGCGCGCAACTACCGCGACGTCGCCCGCATGGTGGGTGAGAAGAAGAATATGGAAGAACTGGAACTGTGGGCAGTAAGAAAGGAAGCGCCGTGGCAGAACAACTCCTAGTGGAGGATATCGAGCGCATCCGCATGGTCGGCAGCGCCTACCGCAAGACGGGCAAGCGTGTGGTACTCGTACCGCTGGGCCGCGATATTCACGCCGGGCACCTTGCCCTGGTACAGGCGGCCCAACGCGTGCGCGGCGGCGTGGTCGTCGTGGCGGTAGAACCGGAGACGGACACCTCTGCACTCGGCGGCGTTGACGTAGTGTGGCGCTATGGCGAGCAGAGCCAGCGCACGCGGGTCCTCGCACCCGATCACGGCATGGAGGACGTGAGCGCGGAGCTGACCCGCATTGTGGCGCTGACCTGTGCGCTGGGGCCCAGCGATGTGCTCATGGGGGAGAAGGATTACGAGCTGCTCGTGGCCACCCAGCAGGCCTTTACTGACCTTCACATCGGGGCGCGTGTGCAGGGAGTTCCTTCGGTGCGCATGCCGGACGGAGTGGTGATGAGCCTGCGCAATGCTGACGTCGCACCCGAAACCCGCGAGCAGGCCAGCGCGCTGTCGGCGGCACTCACCGCCGGTGCGTACGCGGCGGAGTCCGGGGCCGAGGAAGTCGTCCGCGTGGCACGTGAAGTGTTGGCCGCCGCGGGCGTGGAGCCGGAGTACGTGGAACTGCGCGGACGCGACCTGGGTGAGGCCCCCGCAGAGGGCGATGCCCGCCTCTTAATCGCAGCCACCGTGGGTGGGGTGCGGCTCATCGATAACGCGGGCGTGCCGTTGGGAATTGGGTTCCGAAACTTAGAACAGCGCGGATAAAAGTCTGTGGCGCAGGTCTCCACCAGTTAGGTTGGAGACATGAAGATTGGAATTCTGGGAGCCGGCGCCATCGGCGGATACTTTGGCGGAAAACTGAAAGCAACGGGCCACGACGTCGCCTTCGTGGCCCGTGGTGAGACCTTGCGGGTGCTGGGGGAGACGGGCGTGACGCTGATCGACGCCCACGCGGAACCCACCACCACCGAGGACATTAAGGTCCCAGCTGCCCAAACCTTTGCCGAGGTCAAAGAACTCTTGGGCGGGTTGGACGTGGCGATTATCGCGTCGAAGGCGCTGCCGGGCAACGAGACTTTTGGCAGCGTGGAGGACCGCGAGGCCCTGCAGGGAATCCCGGTGGTGACCACGCACAACTCGGTCGAGATTCCGTACGTGGCGGCCGAGGAATTCGGGGAGGAAAACATCCTTGCCGGTGTCGCTCGCGTCTATGCCACGCGCCTGGGCCCGGCACGGATCAAGCGCAATCCGGGGCCCTTGGCTTTGGCTTTCGGGCCGCTGAGTGACGATGCGCCGGAGTCCCTGCGGCGTACGGGCGAGGAGCTGGCGGCCGCGCTGAAGGAGGCGGGTGCCTCCAGCAAGTTCCACGACGCCGCGCTTGTCGACGTCTGGTCGAAAGCCATGTTCGTCACCCCGACAGGCACTCTGGGCGCCTTGGTGGATAAACCGATTGGGTACCTCTGCCAGGAAATCCCCGGCCAGCTCGAGGCCTTCATGCGGGAAGTCGAGGCTGTCGGGTGCGCACTCGGCGTGAAGCTGCCGGAGAACGTGGTGGAACAGACCATGGAGTTTGCCCGCCAGCAGCACCCGGACAGTACGTCCTCGATGCAGCGCGATATCAAGGAAGGGCTTCCCAACGAATTAGACGCCCAGGTCGGAGCGATCCGACGCATGGGCGTCAAAGCTGGCGTTGCAACCCCGTTGTGGGACTTTGCGCAGGAGGTGCTGGAGGCGCAGCTGCGCACCGCCTAGGAGTGCGCACTACGCAACGTCGGTGCCTTATTCGGTACCGATCTTGCCGCCCTTCTTCCACACCACAACCACGGCCGGGCGCGGGGTGGACTTCCCGCCGTCAGGCCAGTGGGAGGTGGCGTTCTCAAAGGTGGCGTCGTCAGCCTCGCCCGGGTGCTGAACGTTGACCATGACGCGGTCATCGTCGACGATCGGCCCACAGGTCTCCGCGCCAGCCGGGACGGTGAGGAAGCACTTGAGCTCGCCGCGGGTCTCGCCCTCGGTGGTCACGGCATAGAGGCCGTCGTTAGAATCCAGCGCGTTGCCGTCTGTGGAGATCCACAGGTTGCCGTGGTTGTCGAAGGCCAGGTTATCCGGGCAGGAAATCGGGGAGACCTTCTCCTTATCGAAGCCGCCGAAGTAGGTGCTGGCCTCACGCGGGTCACCGCAGACCAGGAAGAGGTTCCAGGTGAACTTCTCGCCGGCGTGGTCATCCTCGAGTTCCATGACCAGGCCGTTCTTGTTCTCCTTGACCGGAGCCCATTCCTTGGCGTCTTCCTTGTTCTTCTTGGCGTTCTCGCCGGTGGCGCCGCGGTACTTGTTGTTGGTCAGCGCGATGTAGACCTTCTCGGTCTCCGGGTGAACCTCGACGTCCTCAGGGCGGTCCATCTTGGTGGCGCCCACCTTGTCGGCGGCCTCACGGGTAAAGACGGCGACCTCTTCGGCGGACATGCCGTCCACGTGGGACTCGAATTTGTTGTTGTCGGTATCGGAGGTCAGCAGCTTGACCCACTCGCCGCTGCCGTCGAAGGCACCGTCTTCCGGCAGGACGCCGGAGCCGTCGATTTCCTTCTCCGGGGAGTTGCCTTCCATCTTGGCCACGTACAGGGTGCCGTGGTCCAGGATGGTCATGTTGTGCTCCAGGTCGCCTTCCTTGTACTTCTTGGAGGAGACGAACTTGTAGACGTACTCGAAGCGGGAGTCATCGCCGGAGTAGCAGACCACGGTGCCATCCTTGGTGATGTGGATGTTGCCGGCCTCGTGCTTGAAGCGGCCCACTGCGGTGTGCTTAATCGGGGTGGACTTCGGGTCCAGCGGGTTGATCTCCACGAGCCAGCCAAAGCGGTTCGGCTCGTTCGGCTCCTTGGTTACATCGAAGCGGTCATCGTACTTTTCCCACTTACGGTCGGATGGGCCCTCCTCGATGCCGAAGCGCTTGAGGGACTCAGCGGCCTTCTCATCCTTGACATCGCCACCGGCGAAGTACTGGTCGAAGTTCTCTTCGCCGGAGAGCATGGTGTTCCACGGGGTCACGCCACCGGAGCAGTTGTTGAGGGTACCCAGGACCTTCTCACCCTTCGGGTCAGCGGAGGTCTTCACCAGGTCGGTGCCCTTAGCTGGGCCAACCAGGGTGAACGGGGTGGTAGCGGTGATGCGGCGGTTGAGCGGGCCGAATTCGCGCTTGAGCTCGCCGGAGCCCTTCACCTTGGAGACCTCGAGGATGGTGTGACCGTGGCCAGCCCAGCCGATCTTCACCTGCTCCTCGGTGGGGTTCTCCGGGTCGTAGTTCGGGAACATCATCGGCTCGGTGGTGTACTCGTGCGAGCACATGTAGATCATGCGGTTCTTGTCATCAGGGTGCTCGATGAGGCCGGCGAAGTCATTGTTGAAGCCGAACTGCTTCTCCGCATCCGCGGCGGTCTGGTTGTTGACGTCGAATTCCGGAGCGCCCTCGATGACCGGGTCACCCCAGGCGATAAGTACGGACTGCTCGTAGCCCTTCGGGATGACTACCTCATCTTTGGTATTGGCCTCTACGGCTTCAAAGTGCATGCCCTCGGCGGAGGTGAGCTCGATGTCAGAGCCCTTCACCTCGCTGGTCTTGGAGGAAGAACCGCTTCCGGCCGCGGAATCCTTCTCGTCCGGTGCGGCACACGCGGCAAGCGCGGAGGAACCACCGACGGCGACCACGGCCAGGCCGCCGGCGCGCAGTGCGGTGCGGCGCGAGAACTGGTCACCAAAGTAAGGGTTATCGGAGGTGTTCTCGCACTCGCCGAAGCAGGCGTTACCGCACTTGTAGGTGCAGGTAAGGGAAGAACGAGAAGAGGTAAACATGTTAGCCAAGAGATTGCGGCCATTGAGTGCCATGAAAGTTATGCTCCAAAATCGAAATCGTTAGTTGCGTAGAGATGTCGCAACGGACCTCATGAGTTAATACGGTTGAGATGACCGCGCGGTTGATACTGTCTAACCGCCAGATGAACACTCTGTGAACCGGGATCGCGCCAGCGTATGGGGATCGACTACCCTAGACAACCGTGAGCGAGAAGAAGAATACTGAAGTTACTGACGTTCCCGAGCAGCTGCGCATCCGCCGCGAGAAGCGCGCTCGACTGTTGGAGTCCGGCACCGAACCTTATCCGGTGACCGTAGACCGCACGATCTCCCTGCGGGATCTTCGCCAGCAGTTCCAGGTGGTGGCCGAAGGCGAGGAGCCAGCCGCGGAAGAGGGCGTTACCTACCTCAGCGCTGGTGAGGAGACTGACGTTGAGGTGGCCATCGCCGGCCGCCTCATCTTCATGCGCAATACCGGCAAGCTGTGCTTCGCCACCCTGCAGGATGGCGACGGTACCCAGGTGCAGGCCATGCTGTCCCTTGCAGAGGTTGGGGAGGAGCGCCTAGCCGCGTGGAAGTCCGACGTTGACTTGGGTGATTTCATCTCCGTGCGCGGCCGAGTAATTGCCTCGCGCCGCGGCGAGCTCTCCGTCATGGCAAACGAATGGACCATGGCGGCGAAGTCCTTGCGCCCGCTTCCGGTGTCCTTCGCTGACATGAATGAGGAAACCCGCGTGCGCCAGCGCTACAACGACCTCATCGTGCGCGAGGAGGCTCGCAAGAATGCCATGACCCGCGTGAAGGTGATGCGCGCGCTGCGCAACTACCTGGAAGATGAGGGCTTCGTGGAGATCGAAACCCCGATGCTGCAGACCCTCCACGGCGGTGCGGCGGCCCGCCCGTTCGTGACCCACTCCAATGCCTTGGACATCGACCTGTACCTGCGCATCGCGCCGGAGCTCTTCCTTAAGCGCGCTGTTGTCGGCGGCATCGATCGCGTCTTTGAGATCAACCGCAACTTCCGCAACGAGGGCGTCGACCGCTCCCACTCCCCGGAATTCGCTATGTTGGAGACCTACGCCGCCTGGGGCGACTACAACGACTGTGCCCGCACCACTCGCGAGTCCATCCAATCGGTAGCACGTGCGGTCTTCGGCTCCACCACCGTTACTTTGGCGGATGGCACTGAGTATGACTTTGGCGGCGAAGAGTGGCCGGAGATTGAGATGTACCCTTCCCTCAACGAGGCACTACAGCGCAAGTTCCCTGGCCAGCCGGAGGTCACCATCGACTCCACCGTCGAGGAGCTCAAGGCGCTTGCTGACGTCATCGGGCTCGACGTCCCGAAGAACGGTGGCTGGGGCCACGGCAAGCTGGTGGAGGAGATTTGGGAGGTGCTCTGCGAGGACCAGCTTGAGGGCCCGATCTTTGTGAAGAACTTCCCGGTCGAGACCTCTCCGCTGACCCGCCAGCACCGCTCCCTGCCGGGTGTGACCGAGAAGTGGGATCTCTACGTGCGCGGCTTCGAGCTGGCTACCGGATACTCGGAGCTGGTGGATCCCGTTATCCAGCGCGAGCGCTTTGAGGATCAGGCGCGCTTGGCCGCCGGCGGTGATGAGGAAGCCATGGTCTTGGACGAGGACTTCCTCGCCGCCATGGAGCAGGGAATGCCTCCGACAGCCGGCACGGGCATGGGCATCGACCGCCTGCTCATGGCCCTGACTGGCCTGGGTATCCGTGAGACCGTTCTCTTCCCCATCGTGAAGCCTGAGCATTAGTCTCCGCGTAAGCTCTACGCACTCAACGCACAAGCCACTGGCCCCGCAGCCGAAGGCTTGTGCGTTGTTGTTTTAGGAGCTGTTTTAAGAGCTTTCAGTTTCGCTGCAGCGCACATCACTCCGCGCGAAGCCTGCCTGCGTGGAACAATACAAAATATGAAAAAACTTTTCTCTCTTCTCACACTGCCGCTGGTGGCGGCCGGTTTGGTGGCTTGCTCCCCGGATGAAGAGACCGAGGACACTCCTCGGTTCGAAGTTGTGGATAGCTCTGGCACAGAGATCGCTTCGGAGGAACCCAGTACTGCGGCAGCGAGCGATTCCACAGATCGTGAGCCGGAGTTTGGCTCTCAATCTTCCGGGCTCAAAGAACGCGATGCCGAAGAGTTCCGCGCCACTGGATTCAGGTATGAGACCACGGTTGCCTGGGGTATAGCCAGCCCAGACGGTAGGGTGCGGTGTTCTCTGTATGAGGGTTCTCAAGCGCCGACGTGCTTAGTTGGTTTTGACAATCCCCCCATTGTGCCCGACCCCGAAAACCCGCAGTGGGAGGCGAACATGGTGATCTTCAAAGATGGCGCAGGCTTCTTCCCCAGTGGCGTAGTGGACCCGGGGGACGTGGTTCCGCCACAGCTGCTGGAGGAGGGCGAGAAAGTCGATATCAACGGCGTGGTTTTTGAAGCCCCTAGCGCAGATGAATTCACCGTTCAGGCCCAAGGGCACCAGTTCACCGTGAAGGACGGCGGCCAGTTTTCGGCGGATACCTATCCGCTGGAGCCGGACTCCAATGGCTATGCGCCTGTAGGTGCCGTCTGTGGAGAGGCCGATACTAATTTTGGCCGCCAGAAGGTCTTTGTGCAGACAGACGGGACGAATTGCACGACTGCGATGGACATCGTGGACAAGTACGTCAACTACGAGTGGGACATAAAAGAAGTGAACACTCGCGGAATCCTGGAGCTTGACGGCTGGAAGTGCTCCCACAAAGAACCGGAATTCGTTGAAACACCCAATCCGTATGCACGTCGGATTCATTGTGAAGATCTATCCGGTACCGGTCGCGTTATTCTTCTTGACGCTGCAAATCCTAAAGATCCGAAGCATTCGGAAAACTAGTGGCACAGCGCTATTTCGTGGAACGATGATTGTTATGAAGAAGCTTCTCTCTATCCTTTCTGCCTCCCTCATGGCCTGCGCCGTGGCTTCGTGTTCTTTCACGAGCGAACCGGCGGGCGATGAGCCACAATTCCAACAGAACTCATCCAGCTCTGCCAGCTCTGAGTCAGCCTCTGATGACACTTCCGAGGCGGCGGCGCCGAGCAGCGACAAGCCTGACAAAGACAAACCCGGCGGATTGAAGGAACGCGATCCGCAAGACTTTATGGCCGGCGGTGATCTGGCGACCATTCCGAACCCCATCCCGGCCGTCAAGAGCCCTGATGGGCGCGTCCTCTGCCTCATTCACGAAGAGGCTGATGCCCCGAACTGCAAGGTCGATTTTGCCGATCCGCCAATTTATCCAGGGCCGGTTATGCAGAGCTGGAGGTCAAATGCGGTGAGCTACCTCGGCGACCGCGGCTTCTTCCCGGTGTGGGCCATTGAGTTCTATACACCGACAGAGGTTGCAACGCTCAACGAGGGTGAGACCGTGAGCTTTGATGGCGGAACCTTTGAAGCACTCAGCGGCAACGAGTTCGTGGTCAAGGCGAACGGGCACCATTTCACCGTCAAGGACGATGGCCAGTACTACTCCGATACTTTCCCCGCGAAGCCAGATGCGAATGGCATGGCCAACACCGGAGCGGTGTGCGGTGAGAGCGGCACACGCGGGGAGGAGACCGGCTTGGTGTACGTGCAGGAAGATGGCACCGACTGCACTGACGCCATGGAGCTGCTGGATGAATACGCCAACCATGATTGGCAGGCCGGCGAGGGCGGAAACCGTGGCCACCTCACCACTGACCTTGGACACTGTTCCTACGGTGCACCGAAACTGTGGGAGGATACCCCTGAAAACCGTCTGCTGGGCTGCAGTCTGGACAGCGGTGGCAGCGTCGTGGTCATCACACCCCGCAACATGGAGACCATGCCCTAAGGCGTATCACGAAGCCATCGCCAGCCGCGGCGGTCTTAAGAAGGCCCGCGGCTTGGCTCATGTGGCATGCCCGGTGACCTTGGGAGTACTCTAAAATCTTCGCGCGCTGACTTTCACAGCTCCAGTGCGAGGTCCACAGAGTTAAGTAGTTGAAAGGTGTGGCTGGCAGCATGTCCGCTGAGATTCCCTCCAAGGTAGTGATCAACCTCAGCATCCTGGTGCTGGGGGCGATGGTCATGATTCTCAACGAGACCTCGCTATCCGTCGCGCTGCCGGCCATCATGGCGGACTATGGCATTCCCGCCACGAGCGCGCAGTGGTTGTTGACGGGATTCATGCTCACCATGGCCGTCGTCATCCCGACAACCGGCTTCCTGTTGGAGCGGCTCACCACACGGCAGATTTTCATCGCCTCCGCAGGACTCTTCCTAGCCGGAACCGTGGTGGCGGCCCTCGCCCCGAGCTTCATCGTTTTACTCTTGGGGCGCGTACTTCAGGCCGGTGGAACCGCGCTGATGATCCCCACTCTCATGACCGTTGCCATGACGTTGGTCCCAGCGCAGCGCCGTGGCACGGTCATGGGCATTATTTCCGTGGTGATTTCCGTCGCCCCGGCACTGGGGCCAACGGTTGGCGGGGCCATTCTCAACCACTTCACCTGGCACGTCATCTTTTGGGCCATGGTGCCGCTCATCGCCCTCATCTTGGTTGCCGGGCTCTGGCGCCTGAGCGATGTTGGTGAGAACCGCGATACCCCACTCGACGGTCTCTCCGTCATCCTTTCCGCGTGCGCTTTCGGCGGTCTGATTTATGGATTGTCCTCGATAGAGAAAATGCTGCAGGGCGGCGCTTGGGTGGATATCGCCGTCACCGTGGTGGGCGTTATCGCGCTCGTCGTCTTCATCCGCCGGCAGAGGCGGCTTGCGCTTGAGGACCGCGCCCTGATGGATCTGCGACCTTTTCGCGTACGCAACTTCACTCTCGCGGTGATCATCCTCGTCCTGTCCTTTGGACTCATGCTGGGAATGGTCACGGTCCTGCCCATTTACCTGCAAACTACCCTGGGCGCTACGGCCTTCACCACGGGGCTCGCGGTGATGCCGGGAGGCATCCTTCAAGCTTTCCTTTCCCCGATTGTAGGCCGTCTTTTTGATTCCTATGGCCCGCGCCCCCTGATGATTCCGGGCTCACTGTTCATGGTGGGCAGCCTGTGGCTCATGGCCACCTTGGGAGAGAACTCAGCAGTGTGGATGGTCGTGGGCATGCACGTAGTTTTCTCCCTCGGCATGTGTTTGATGATGACGCCGCTGATGACCACCGCGCTGTCCTCACTTCCGGAGAAGCTCTACTCGCACGGCTCGGCCATCATGAACACCTTCCAGCAACTGGCTGGTGCGACGGGAACGGCGTTGCTCGTTGTCTTCCTCACGCGCGGCACCCAGGCCGGCGCCGCCGCAGGGATGGGGCCGGCCGCAGCGACGGCTCAGGGAACGCACTGGGCTTTCCTCTTCGCCGGCGTAGCCGGTACTGCCATTGCGGTGATTGCACCGCTGCTCCGGCGTGCGGACTAATCGTTCGGACTAGCTACGCGGAGTGAGCGCGCGGCTTAGCACAGCGGCATGTTCAGGCGTAGCTCTTCGGCATCCTCGCCCCACACGAGGACGGCGTCAGCAGAGTCCTCGGCGCTCATATAGAACACCGGCTCGGATTCGGAAACATCGTAGCTGTGCACGGTGCACTGCCCGTTGGACAGTTCCTGTGCATCCTGCGCTGGGGCAGCTGCATCGCGCTTGGCGACGTCCCCGTACCGCGCCACGGAGTAGCCCACACCGTCACCAACGCAGGTGATCTTCGCGTCCTGACCATCCTCCGGATCGCGGGATTCGCAGGTAGCGCCGTCAAAACCTTCCCTGCCGGGGCGGGAGCTGATGAGGCCCGGGTGGTCGTCGACAAGCGCCTGCTCCGCCTCAGACCACGCTGAACGTCCCAAGAAGAACCACAGCAGGCCGCCGATCAGGGCCAAGAGGAGAAGACCCACGCCGAGGCCAGCAAAGACCTTGCTCTTCGATGTCGACCCGCGTTTTCCGGAGGCTTCCGCGGGGGCGGGTGCGGGGACCTGCTGCTGCGGCTGCGTCCCCCAGTCGCCCTGCGGGGTGGCAGCGTGCTGCTGCTCCGGTTGCCACTGCGGCGTACCCGTGTCGGACCTGTTCATACCAGCCGCGTTGGCGCCGGTCATGCTGGCATTGGAGGTCCCCGCGCCAGCATTTCGGAGAGAATCAACCACGGCGGATGCCGAGGTATAAGCGGCTGCTGCGCGGAAGGATGGGTAAGCGGCGGCGAGGAGTTGTGCGAGGCGGTCGATTGCTTCCTTCGCCGTTGCGTTGGGGGCCTCGGAGCCCGTGGCTGGGCCGACTGCCGCGAAGAAGGCATTCGAGCGATTATTGGTCAGGATGATGCGGCGCGGATTGAGCGCGCGGAGAGCGTAGTTGGCGCGGCCTTTCTGGAGCAGGAAATCGGTCGCGTCAGCCAACGGCGCGAAGACAGCGATGGCCTCATCGCGGGAAAGGTGCTGTGCGCCGATGCCGGAGGAGGTGAAATCCGACAACTGCTGGCCCGGCAGGCTGCGGCGCACAAAGAATTCCTGACCGCTGTTCATCGTTCCCGTGCCCACGATGGGGGCGATGGCGCTGTGCTGAAGCTGCCCCACGATGCCGGATTGGCGGAGCACACCGCGGTTTTCCGGGCCATATATCTCCACGAGCATCTCATCATGCGAGGGATCTTCCACGAGGAAGAGCGTGGAGTCCGCTCCTTGGTCCAGGACTGCCTTCTGGTGCAGCTGGTGCTGGGTGGTGAAAAATTCTGGGAGCATAGTCACGATGAGAGGAAATCCTTCGTGGAGGTGTCGATGATGAGATATATAGAATCCTCTTCATTCTAAGGTGGCGAAGCTTCTGTGGCAGGTTAGTGCGAAAAGCTGCCTTATCATGACCTGTTCGCTACCGGCGTACAGTGCCTTTACCTGCAGAAATGTTGGTTTAGGGGAAGGGGGGAAGGGAAATCGTGAATGGAGTGTCCTCCCCGCGCGTTAGAGTGGATGACACATTTAGAGCGAAAGGTAAGAGGTAATGTTCGAGAGGTTTACGGACCGTGCTCGCCGCGTCATCGTTTTGGCGCAGGAGGAAGCACGCATGCTCAACCACAATTACATCGGCACCGAGCACATCCTCCTAGGACTCATCCACGAAGGCGAAGGCGTAGCAGCCAAGGCCTTGGAGTCCATGGGCATCTCACTGGAGGATGTCCGCCGTGAGGTGGAAGAGATTATTGGTCAAGGTTCTCAGCCGCACACCGGCCACATCCCATTTACCCCGCGCGCGAAGAAGGTTCTGGAGCTCTCGCTGCGTGAGGGCCTGCAGATGGGACACAAGTACATCGGCACCGAATTCCTGCTGCTCGGCCTCATCCGCGAGGGCGACGGCGTAGCAGCCCAGGTGCTGACGAAGCTAGGCGCTGACTTGCCGCGTGTTCGCCAGCAGGTTATCCAGCTGCTCTCCGGCTATGAGGGCAACGAGGGAGAGGGCAACCAGTCCCAGGGTGGTGCAGGCCCGGTAGGTGCCGGTGCCGGTGCCGGCGCTGGCCAGGGTGGCCGTGGCGGCCCCGGCAGCTCGGGTGAGCGTTCCAACTCCCTGGTGCTGGACCAGTTCGGCCGCAACCTCACCCAGGCGGCGCGCGATGGCAAGCTGGACCCGGTAGTGGGCCGCGATTCTGAGATCGAGCGCATTATGCAGGTGCTGTCCCGCCGCACGAAGAACAACCCGGTGCTCATCGGTGAGCCCGGCGTGGGTAAGACCGCCGTGGTCGAAGGCCTGGCCCTCGATATCGTTAACGGCAAGGTCCCGGAGACCCTCAAGGATAAGCAGCTTTACTCGCTGGACCTGGGATCCTTGGTGGCTGGTTCGCGCTACCGCGGTGACTTCGAGGAACGCCTGAAGAAGGTGCTTAAGGAGATTAACCAGCGCGGTGACATCATCCTCTTTATCGATGAGATCCACACTTTGGTTGGCGCGGGTGCCGCTGAGGGCGCTATCGATGCTGCCTCGCTGTTGAAGCCGAAGTTGGCTCGCGGCGAGCTGCAGACCATTGGTGCCACCACCTTGGATGAGTACCGCAAGCACATTGAGAAGGATGCTGCTCTCGAGCGCCGCTTCCAGCCTGTCAAGGTGGACGAGCCTTCTCTCGATGACACCATCCTCATCCTCAAGGGCCTGCGCGATAAGTATGAGGCGCACCACCGTGTCTCCTACACCGATGAAGCGCTGAAGGCAGCGGCCTCCCTGTCGGACCGCTACATCAATGACCGCTTCCTGCCGGATAAGGCCGTCGACCTCCTCGATGAGGCCGGTGCCCGCATGCGTATTAAACGCATGACTGCTCCGGAAGGCCTGCGTGAGGTCGATGACCGCATCGCCGAGGTCCGCAAGGAAAAGGAAGCAGCGATTGACGCTCAGGACTTTGAAAAGGCCGCTGGTTTGCGCGATAAGGAGCGCAAGCTCGGTGAAGAGCGCGCGGAGAAGGAAAAGCAGTGGCGCTCCGGTGACTTGGAGGAAATCGCCGAGGTTGGTGAGGAGCAGATCGCAGAGGTCCTCGCTCACTGGACCGGCATTCCGGTTCTCAAGCTCACCGAGAAGGAATCCAACCGCCTCCTCAACATGGAAGAGGAGCTGCACAAGCGCATCATTGGCCAGGACGATGCCGTCAAGGCTGTCTCCCGCGCCATCCGCCGCACCCGTGCTGGTCTGAAGGACCCGCGTCGTCCTTCTGGTTCCTTCATCTTCGCCGGCCCCTCCGGCGTGGGTAAGACGGAGCTGTCGAAGTCCTTGGCTAACTTCCTCTTCGGTTCGGACGATGACCTCATCCAGATCGATATGGGTGAGTTCCACGATCGCTTCACCGCCTCCCGTCTCTTCGGTGCCCCTCCGGGATACGTTGGCTACGAAGAGGGCGGCCAGCTGACCGAGAAGGTTCGCCGTAAGCCTTTCTCCGTGGTGCTCTTCGATGAGATCGAGAAGGCCCACAAGGAGATCTACAACACCCTTCTCCAGGTGTTGGAGGACGGCCGCCTGACCGATGGTCAGGGCCGCATCGTGGACTTCAAGAACACGGTGCTCATCTTCACCTCCAACCTGGGTACCCAGGACATCTCGAAGGCCGTGGGCTTGGGCTTCACCGGCTCTTCCGAGAATGATGCGGATGCGCAGTACGAGCGCATGAAGAACAAGGTTAACGATGAGCTGAAGAAGCACTTCCGCCCTGAGTTCCTCAACCGTATCGATGAGATTGTGGTCTTCCACCAGCTCACCCAGGAGCAGATCGTCGAGATGGTGGAGCTGCTCATCGCCCGCGTGGAGAAGCAGCTCTCCGAGCGTGACATGGGCATCGAGCTCACCCAGAAGGCCAAGGATCTGCTGGCTCAGCGTGGCTTCGACCCGGTCTTGGGTGCTCGCCCGCTGCGTCGCACCATTCAGCGCGAGATTGAGGATCAGCTCTCCGAGAAGATCCTCTTCGGTGAAATTGGCGCCGGTGAGATCATCACCGTGGATGTTGAAGGCTGGGACGGCGAGTCCAAGGACAACTCTTCCGCATCCTTTACCTTCACCCCGCGTCCGCGCCCGCTGCCGGAGGATACCTTCGACAAGGAGCTTGAGGAGACCGCCGTGCGTGAGGCCGATGAGGAACTCGCCACCGAGATCGATGCCGAAACTCACGGCCCAGACTCCGATGGCCCCGACACTGTCGCCCCGGACGTCCTCGATGAGTCTGGTAGCGACTCCGCTGAGGAATCCCACAACGATGATGGTGATGACGGCAACCCGCCGCCGGCAGGTGCCGGTGCTGGCCAGCCGCTCTAAGCGCTGACTCGGGCCCTACACTGGGCCCATAAGGAATAGCCCCGAACCGCATGCGAGTGACACTCCGTGCGGTTCGGGGCTTTCTTTGCGCGATCGGGCGCGGCGGAATCTAATCCCTCTTTAACACCATGACCGGTCCAGTATTAGAACTGAATCAGCACACTGTCTCGTGGGATTCGTGCTCCGGGTGCTCGATCTGGATGGTGGAGTGCTCGATGCCGTGTTCGCGCAGGGCGTGCTGGGCGGCATCCAACAGTGGGCCGGTGTCGACGGTGCCGTCGCGCACGATATGCACGGTCGTAAGCACGTTTACTCCGTCCAGGCTCCATAGGTGCAGGTCGTGAATATCGGCAACGCCGTCGACCTGCCGCAGTGCGGGCTCGATCACGCTGGCGTCGAAGCCCGCCGGAACCTGCTCGAGTAGCACGCTCGCCGACAAACGCATGAGCTGCCAGGCACGCGGCAGCACCATCGCCGCGATCACGAGGGAGGCGATCACGTCCGCCGCCACAAACCCCGTGGTCAGCACCACGATGCCCGCCACAATCACGGCGACCGAACCGAGCAAATCCACCAGCACGTGCAAGAACGCGCCCTCCACGTTGATCGAGGATTCGCGGTGCCGGTGGAGCACCCACGCCGATAGCGCATTCGCCACGAGACCGATCACCGCGATGATCAGCATTGCCTCGCCCTGCACCTCGGCCGGGTTCTGCAGGCGGCGCACCGCTTCGACGACAATCCACACCGAGATCGCCAGCACCATCACCGCATTTGCCAGCGCCGCAAGCACCTCCACTCGCCGGTAGCCGTATGTGGCCTGGGCTGATGCTTGTCGACGCCCAATCAACACCGCGATCACCGCAATGATGAGCCCGGCGGCGTCGGAAAGCATATGCATCGCATCCGCCATCAGCGCCATCGAACCCGCCAACCAGCCGCCGATCAACTCCGCGAAGAAGACGGTGCCGGTAATGCTCAGCGCGATTATAAGTGCGCGCAGCGGCGTGCTGGAGTGATCGTGGTCGTGGTGCTCGTGTGCCATGCACTCAGCCTATCACCGCCGGTGCCTATTGACAATTAAATGAAAATGAAAAACGGTGGGCGAATCGATGCGGTTTTACTTGGCCACGCCGAGATCTACCAGTGATTTCTTTGCCACCTCAGGGTCATCACTCTTGATCATGTACTCAACGATGCCCTTATCGTCAGGGAGGATTTCCTGAACAGTGAACATGGCCTCCAATCGCTGGGCCTTGAATGTGGAACCGCGCGTTGATTCTGCGGAAATCTCAGCGGCCTTCAAGACGGGTTTGCCGTCACGAACGGCAGCGGTGGCGGCAGGGTCATCGGTGAAGACTACGTAACCAACCTCAGGTGCTTTCGTAGTATCCACGGAACAGTTGATGCCTTTCGCTTCTGGGGCAGGGGAGTTATCCGCGCCGTAGTAGCTGAACATCACTTCATAATCTGTGCACACTTCCACGAAGTCAGCAATCGGCTCGGGTGCTTGGTCGGCGGGGGTGAGGCCGCTTTGAGCGTCGCCAGCAGAATCGCCACCGGTCGCGCCGTCGGTGTCACCGTTGGAAGCCCCGGAATCGGCAGGTGCTTCAGCGGCGGGCTGCGCAGGAGCGGCCGAATCCTCAGACTTGTCACCAAAGAGAGCGTCTTTAGCTGCGACGTAACCAATCGCTACCACCACGATGACCGCGATTACTAGCGGAAGGAGCAACAGCTGCTTCTTTACACTGAGGCCTTGCTTCGGGCCATCGGTGTGGACACCTGTCGTGCCCGCGGTGGGGTTCGACGTGGAGGCAGTGCCCGATGCATTCTTCGAAGCCGCGCCTGGGTCTAGTAGTGAGCCATGCTTGATGAAATGGCGGTAGCCATTATCCGCAACTGTCTGGCCTTCTTTGATGTGTGACGTGTCTTCCGCCCCGTTAAGGTGATCGGGCGAACCCGGGTATGCAAGTCGGCTCATTATTCAGTCCACCACCGTGAATCAATGTCGGAATACAGGGAGCGCATCGACTCAACACGCGCTTCTACGCTGTCGCGATTGAGACGGTGCTTGTTTTCTTTCCACCGTTTAAAAAGTTCCTCCGAAGACACCGTGCGCGAGGCCTCCGTTCGTGCCTCCCGGCCTGCGGTCAGGGCCCACTGGGCGGCAAACTGCACGCGACGCGCGGCCTTTTCCGTGAACCCGCTCCACACTTTGTATGTGTTGTAGAGCTGAGCCACGACGGCCCAGCCATCCTGGTAGGGCAGAACTGTGACGTTGCCTAGGTTGTCAAGTTCAAGGAACTCAAAATGAGTTGGATCCTTCTTATCGGCGGTCACGAGGATCCTGCGGTTGGTGACAAACGCGGCACCATCCACCCCGCTTGCTTTCGTGGCGGCGGCTTCCAGCACAATTTCGTCGACACCAAGGCCTTCTACAACGGCTGCGGCGGCAGCGTGCACAATCTCGGAATCACCAGCACGTTTAAGTGCAGCACCGAGATCTGGCCGGTCTGTCAATGCAATTTGGGGTCCTGTCATGCACACGAGACTAACAACCCATCAAAAACTGTGACTGGGTGTGCTGAATTATGGCGTAGATCACCCCCCAGCATAGGGGTGATGGATGGGGCACCACGGAACCGCGCCAGAAACCTCGGTACGTTGAGTGGGTATGAGCTCAACGTTCACGCCAGCAAAGTTTGATGATACTTGGATCTACCGCCTTACAAAGTTCCCGTGGCCGGAGCCGGCGCCGAGCAAAGATGAGGTGCGCCGCCACTCTTGGGGAATGGTGTACAAGAGCAATAAGGCGTTTGCGACCCCGCTAGGGGTTGAGGCCATCAACGCAAGGGCGGCCAAGTACTACAAAACATCTCTCGAGCAAAACTGGGGGGTCACTGGTGCACAGGAAGCGTATCAGGTTATTGATGCTCTGCTCGAAGGTGGCCAGCACGTGGAAAATGACCTGGTTTTACCCCTCGCATACGCCGTGAAGGACGTCCCCGAGCGCGAGCTAGATGCGGAAGTGGAGGAAAAGGTCGAGTTCATCAAAGACTTCTTTATTGCCCAAGGCGCGGATCCGCGTCGTGGTGAACATAAGTTCCGCTACCTCGTAAGGATGTTGCGCTCGGAGGGCTTTGCCAAAGCAGCGGCCCCGGCACTGCCCACCACTACGCGCGCATGGGACATAATCCGTGTTCACAACGTTGGTGGCCCGGCAACGGAGCTGGGGTGGATCTCTCCAGAAGAGTTCCTTCAGATTTCGGACAAGGCCGTGGCGACCCTGCAGCGCTACTTCGTGTCGTGGGCTGACGTAGCCGCAAGTTTCTGGTGGGGCCGAATGATCTGGGCGAGTGATGGTGAGCCCGACGTCACCGCTGCGATGAAGGATCAATCGCAACGGCTCACCGAGCTGCTCGCACACAGTGATTCGCCTTGGGTGCGCGTGCCCTTGCACGACATCCAGGCCGAGGAGCCATTCGCATCCCTGGGCGGTTTGCACTAGAGCCTCTGCACTAAGCCCTTAGGAAGCTTGGCAGTTAGAGGGTGCAGGGACATCCTTGAAGCGGTCAATCAGATAATCCACGCCGCGTGGAACCGAGCTGATGATGCCAACGGCGTGGTTAGCCCCAGAGCGGGGGAGAATATCGACGGGGTTCGCGGCCTCAAACTGGACGGTGCCGCCGAGTGAGCAGTAGTTGCCCGCCATCGTGCGGGACTGCTCGTAGGGGATGAGGTCATCGGTGGGGGAGTTCATGACCAACATCGGGGCGTTGAGGGCACGCTGGCCCAGTCGTTGCTCCGCGAGCATCTGGGCGGCGGCTGGCTTGCGTCGGACGAGCTCGCCGAAGGACTCACCCGTCTTGGTCAGCTGGCTGGTATGGGTAAAGCCCCACGTCGCGATCGAATCGCCGATGCAGGCGTGGGCGGCACTGGCGAGGAAGTGCATGCCGCGCGGGTTCATCTCGGTGACGATCTCGTTATAAAAATCAGGGCTGCGCTCCGCATAGCCGTTGATGGCATAGCCCAAAACGTGAACGATGGAGGAGCCATCGACCGCGTTCATAACCTCGAAGAGATCAGCCGGTGGGGCGCCGGCGTAGGTGCCTTTGACGTTGAGCTCAGGAGCATAGGTTGCCGCGTACTCGGCTGCGGCCGCGGCGGCGCCGCCACCCTGGGAATAGCCGGCGAAGCCAACGGGGGCATCGGCCGGCGCGTTGACGTGGCGGAGGGTGGCGCGGGCGGCGTCGAGAACCGCGTGCGCTTCCTCAACGTGGTTGACGTAGGTGTGGTGACCTGGCGTGCCGAGACCAGCCAGGTCCGTCGTGACCACGCGCACGCCCTGTTGCGCGGCGTATTGATAGAGCGCGTACTCGTAGTTCATATTGATGGTGACCTGGTTGGCCGGACCCAGAGCGAGGTTGCCCACCGATTGTGCGGCATTAGACGGTGCACACTGATCACCCGCGCCGCGGGTACCGGGTGCGAAGACGATGGTGGGGCGCTCACCTGGGCCGTTCCACGCAGCGGAAGGCTCGTAAATGACACCCGTGACGGTGGTGAGGCGGCCGTCCATGAGGGTGGATTCGTAGGAAATCTTCTCGGCTTTGACTCCGGAGATGGCAGCCACGTGATCGATCGGATGCGAGGAGACCGGCGTGCCGGGCGCCGCCGATGCCACTGCGGGTGCCAGTGCGGTAGCCGCGAGTGCGAGGGCGGCTAGGAGGGCGCGGGGAGAGATCAGTTTCATGTCGTTAGACTAATCCTTCTTTCGCTGGGGTGCAGCGACTTCGCTGCGCTAAGCTAGCGCGCATGGGAATCTATTTTCGTAAGCGCAAGAAGACCGGAAAGAACAGCTGGATCAACGTTTCCGGCTCCGGTGCGTCGATGTCGACGAAGGTCGGCCCCGTAACCTTTAACTCCCGCGGCGGCATGTGGGTCAACCTGCCCGGCGGTCTGAACTTCCGGGGACGCTGGCGCTAATGACTTCTCACCCCAACAGCGACTATGTCCGCATGGGGTACGAGGCCGACGTCGTCCTGCGCCTAGGCATGATGCTCATGGGTGCGGGAACGTCCGGCTACCGCGTGCTGCGCGGCATGAAGCGTGCCGCCCGCGCGCTCGGCTTTGATCGGCTCGACGCCAACGTCGGCGTCACCCAGATAACATGCACGTTTCACCGCGGCCGCGAGTTTCGCACCGTGGTGGCCCAGCAGCATTCACCCGCCGTCGACGCCTCCCGCATTGAGGCGTTGGAGGACCTTACCCATCACAGGCTGTACGCGGGCATTACGGCTGAAGAGCTCACGGAGATGCTTGATTCCATCGAGTCGAGGGTGGTCAAGCGGTGGAATCGTTGGTTCTTGGCGGCCGCGGCGGCGATTGCGTGCGCCTCTTTCGCGGTCCTGAACTTCTTTACGCCGCTGGCGATTCTGCTGGTGGCTCTCGCCGCTTTTTGTGGCCAGCTCACCCGCGCGGTCCTACACGGCAAGCACGTTCACCAGCTGGGCTGCATCGTGGCGGCTGGAACGGTGGCTAGCCTCGTGTACTTCTTCACCACCGAGGCCGTGGCCGCCGCCGGAGTGGCGGATCCATCGGAGTTTTCTTCGGGCTATGTGGCCGCCGTACTTTTCCTCATTCCCGGTTTCCCGTTGTTCTCCGCGCTCATTGATCTCGCGCGCTTCGACTTCGAGGCCGGGTTATCCCGCCTGACTTACGCGCTGACGGTGATCACCGCTGCGACCTTTACCGTGGCGTTGGTCAGCTGGACCACGGAGCTGACCCCGGAACCGGGAATCCCGGACTATGCACCTGTGTGGTACCTCGCCGCCGCAGCAGCCAGCTTCCTGGGCATTTCCGGATTCGCGTTCCTCTTTAACTCCTCGCGCCGGATGGTGCTCGTGGCGGCCGCGGTGGGTACGGTGGCTAACCTCGTACGCCTAATCCTCATCGGGGTCGGGGCCACGACTTACGTCGGCGCGTTCGCCGGCGGTCTCATCGTGGGGCTTTTGGGCGCGGTGGCCTCCAAACGCGCACACCTACCGCGCATCACCACGACGGTGCCCGCGTCCGTCATCATGATCCCGGGCACCGCCATGTTCCGTACCGTCTATCACCTCAACGTGGGCAACATGGACCAGGCGTTGAGCAACTTCGCTACCGCCTCGATGGCCGTGGCGGCCATTGGCTGCGGGCTCATCCTCGCCCGCCTGTTGACTGACCGCGACTGGACCTTCGGCCACCTCATCGACTTCTCACACGTGCCTAGTGCGGCAGGTGGAACAAACCCTCGTCGTTGACATCCATCAACCCATCCTCGAGTAGTGAGGCTTGTGCGCGCGAGCGCTGTGCCGCATCTGGCCATACCGCGTCGAGCGCGGATTGCTCGACGGGATGAGGGGTGGCGCGGAGGACGTCGAGAAGCAGCCCGCGCACCTGCCGGTCCGTGCCGGTGAACTTCTGCACGCGCTTTTTCGCCCGCGCGGCCTCCTCCTCACTAGGCTCCGGGCAGCCCGCGAGCTGCCAAGCGCACGAGGCTTTGATGGGGCAGGCGGCACAGTCCGGGTTCTTGGCCGTGCACACCAAGGCGCCGAGTTCCATGAGTGCGGCGGAAAAGCGCGGGCCGTTCTCTTCCGGAAGCAAAGCTTCTACCTGCGCCAGCTCGCGTTTTGCGGGAGGTGGCGCGAGGAAGCGCCCCTCCTCTGCGCGGGCATAGACGCGGCGAACGTTGGTATCCACCACCGGAACGTTGTGGCCAAAATGGAAACAGGCCACAGCACGGGCGGTGTACTCACCGATCCCCGGTAACGCCATGAGCTTGGCGACGTCCCCCGGAACCTCCCCCTCACCAATCTCCTTCGCGCACTCCCACAAGCGCAACGCGCGGCGCGGGTAGCCCAGCTTTCCCCAGGCGCGCAGCACATCTGCTTTGGATGCCGCCGCGAGGTCTTGTGGGGTAGGCCAGCGGTGCATCCACTCCTCCCACTGTGGGGCCACGCGAGCGACCGGGGTTTGTTGGCTCATAACCTCGCTTAAGAGCACACCCCACGCTGAGGTGCCCGGCCGGCGCCACGGCAAGGGGCGCTCATGGGCATCGAACCATTCCACGACAGCTTGGGTATCCATAGGCACCTCAGTGTAGGGCTCTGAGGACTAAGCTAAGAAACATGCCTCTAGCTAAAGTTCCTCAGAATCCACAGAAAGTGTGGGAAGCCCTCCAGGAAGGTAACCATCGCCTGGTTACGGGCAACCTCATCGACGTTAACCAGGATGCGAAGCTGCGCGCCGGGCTGACCCAGGGGCAAGACCCGCGCGTCATTGTGTTGGCCTGTTCCGATTCCCGCGCGCCGATCGAGCACGTGTTCAACATTGGTTTCGGCGATGCCTTCGTTATCCGCACCGCGGGCCACATTTTGGACAGCGCGGTGATGGCCTCGCTGGATTACGCCTTAGAAAATCTCCACGCCAACCTGCTCGTTGTCATGGGGCATCAGTCCTGCGGTGCAGTGGGCGCGGCTAAGGCCTTCCTGGATGGTGGCGAATTGCCCACGGGCCTGCAGCGCCCGATCATCGAGCAAGTTGCCGCGGCCTCGCTGGTGGCCAAGCGCGATGGCCGCGAAGAGTGCGCTGACTTCGAGCGCGAAAACACCGCGCAGGTGGTTTCCCAGATCATCTCCGATATTCCGGCTGCACGCCGGCTTCTCGACGCCGGCACGCTCGGCATCGTCGGCCTGCGCTACCTCCTTGAGGATTCTAGCGTGGAAACCGTCGTCCTACACGGCGTGAAGTAACCGTTGTACTCACCCGGTTACTCGGGTGAGTGCATAGAAGCTGCTGCTCAAGACACGCGGCCCCGGGCTGGCCCGGGTTAGGCTTCGGTCCCCTTAAACTAAGAGCTGTGACTGAGCCATCCCGTACCCCGAAGCAGCTGCCGCGAGAGATCTATGTGCGCCGTCGCGTCGCCGCGCTCGTGGCGATCTTGGTACTCGTGATCGTTCTTATTTGGGCTGCCACCGCGCTTTTTAGCGGTTCGGAGGAACCGGGAACGGAATCGCAGCAGGCAGCGGCTTCGGATACCTTGGCACCTTCGAAGGAAACCACCTCGCCGGTCGAGACAACCGAGTCCACCGCGGCCGAGGGATCCGCTGAAGCCTCGGAATCTGCTGAGCCGAAGGAAGGCGAGCAGGACAAGGAAGCGCCATCGTCTGAGGCGAAGCCGGGGGAGTTGACCGTCGATCCCACCAAGAAGACGTGTTCCCTCCAAGACCTCAAGGTGCTGGCCAAGACTAACGAGGACAGCGTTCCGGCCGATAAGATGCCGACCTTCTACTTGGAGGTCTTTAACCCGACGACGGCAGATTGCTCCATCGATCTGGATGAGGAACAGCTGCGCTTCGAGGTTTACAAGATGGGCTCTAACGAGCGCGTGTGGGCCGATACCGATTGCTATGCCTCGGTGGAAACCGGCAAGCAGACCTTCAAATCCGGTGAGACCCGCTACTTCCAAGCGGATTGGTCCCGTAAGCGCTCCGAGCCAGGCAAGTGCACCGACCGCGAGGACGCTGAGCCAGGTGCTTATTTCTTGCACTCCGTCATCGGTGAGAACTACTCCCCGGCGCTCCCCTTCAATCTGCTTTAAGCGCAGCGATTGCTTCGCTTAGCGTCGCTGCCTGGCGCACCTGCATGCCCCCGCTGACCTCCACCTTTCCGGGCGGGACGATGGCGTAGCGGTAACCCAAGCGGGTAGCTTCCGCCAAACGGCGGTCTAAGTTGGGCACGCGGCGCACCTCGCCGGCGAGGCCAACCTCCCCAATGACCACGGTCTTCGGCGGCAAAGGCCGCTCGTGCAAGGAGGACCACGTGGCAAGGGCCACGGCAAGGTCCGTTGCCGGTTCCTGAATCTTCATGCCGCCCACCGTGGCCACATAGGCATCCTTGTCATTGGTGCGTTCGCCCGCGCGGGCCTGCAACACCGCGAGCACCATGGGAACGCGGTTGGCATCAAGCCCCGTCACCACGCGTCGCGGGTTCTTCGCCACTGGATCTACGGTGAGAGCCTGGACCTCAGCCAGAATCGGGCGCACACCATCCATGGCGACGGTCACCGCCGAGCCATCCGGGGTGCTGCCGCGGTGGGAGAGGAAGAGGCCAGAAGGATCCGTGACCTCCCGAATACCGGCCGCAGTTTGCTCGAAGCAACCCATCTCATCGGTGGCACCGAAGCGGTTCTTCAGGCCCCGGAGAAGGCGCAGGGAGGATTGACGGTCACCTTCAAAATTCAGGACGACGTCCACGAGGTGCTCAAGCACGCGCGGGCCGGCGACGTTGCCGTCTTTAGTCACGTGCCCGACGAGGAGGATGGGGATGCCGGTGGTTTTGGCCAGCGTGGTCAGGGCAGCGGTCACCGCGCGCGACTGCGCCACGCCGCCGGCCACGCCTTCGACTCCGGCGGCGTGCATGGTTTGAACGGAGTCCACGATGAGCAGGCTGGGTTCGAGCTGCTCTACGTGCCCAAAGACAACGTCGAGGTTCGACTCAGCCGCGAGGTAGAGCGTCTCGTGCAAAGCCCCTGTGCGCTCAGCGCGGGCGCGGACCTGCCCGGCGGATTCTTCTGCGGTGGCATAAAGCGCAGTGCGCCCTAGCTGCGCCCAGCGGGAAGCGACTTCAAGCAGGAGCGTGGATTTGCCGACTCCCGGCTCACCCGCCATAAGCACCACCGAACCGGGGACGATGCCGCGGCCCAAGACTCGGTCAAGCTCCCCAATGCCGGTATTGATGGCCTTCGTTGCTGACGCGCCCACTTTGGTTATCGGCACCGCCGGGCTCGTCGGTGTTAGGCCTGTGGGACGGCGCCCAGACACCGCAGCTTGGGCAGCAGTACCGCTCTCTGCCGCCGCGGTTTCCTGAAGCGTTCCCCAAGAGCCACACTCGGGGCAGCGGCCAAGCCACTTGGGGGAGACGAAGCCACACTCGGAGCAGGTGTGGACGGGACGAACCTTTTTTGCCATGCTTCTCACTCTAGTAAGCCGCGTGGACATCGACGTCAGCCTGCAGGACGGTGCAGGCCATGTACCGCGGGACGGCTCTTCTTCTCTCTCTTAACGCTATGTAAAAACGTAAAAGAAACCGCCCCACCTGCCAAAGTTTTCCCGGAACTTTGAATCACGGGCTGCAACTTTGGCAGCTGGGGCGGTTTCTATGAAGAAAAGGCCTACTTGTTCTCGGCGTAGCCCTCGGTGGACTGCGGGTCGCGGTCATAGTTGCCGGACTGCAGCGGGGAGGCAGACACGGTGGCATCAACCTCAATGGTGCCGGTGTTGAAGGTGAAGGTCACCGGGCGGGAGCCGCCAAAGCCATAGTCCTCATTCTCCAGGGAGGTGGTCACGTAGGTGATCTTTTCGTCCTTGCCATCCTTGGGGAGGCGGTCCAGGTTCGCCTGGGAATCGGCGTAGAGGGCATGATCACGCGGAAGCGGCTCGACGCCTTCCAGAGGGACGTCCTGGCCATCGACGCTGACGGACTCGAGGGTAACGTCATCAACCTTGTAGCCCTGGTTAACGGCGACGAACTTCAGGGAGGTCTCACCGGTGTCCGGCTCAACCTGAATGGTGACGTCACGTACGGCCACCTTGCCATCTTCGGAGCTTGCGGATGCGCCGTCGACAGCAATCACCTTTTCCGCGGTCTGCGCAACATGACCGGCCGAGCAGGACGCCAAGGCCAGCGCGGAGAGGGCGGTAACTGACATGATGGCACCGCAGCGAGCGGCGGACTTCAGGGACTGCACTGTGAGTGTCCTCCATTGAATTGCGATCACAAAGCTTATCAACGCTTTAGCCTAGTACCTCTGGGGGGAAAGCACACAGTTTCCGCTAAACCCCTTGGGTAGACCGGGGGTAGCCGGGCTTTATATCAGCCGCCATTGTGGTGTAGTGCAGTCAGTGCGCAGCACCTGGGCGGGGGAGGAGGGGTAGAAAGCAGCGTGCTAGAATAGACTCCCTGTATATGCGGCCCACCGAGAGTACGCCGAGCGCACACGATGGGCATCGTCTCAAAGGCTTCACAAGGAGTGGCAATGGAATTTAAGGTCGGAGAGGTCGTCGTCTACCCCCACCACGGCGCCGCCAAGATTACGGCGATTGAAACGCGGGAGATGGGCGGCGAGGAGCTCGAATACCTCGTTCTCCAAATCAACCAGTCCGACCTGGTGGTCCGTGTGCCTTCCAAGAACGTTGAGATGGTGGGCGTGCGCGATGTCGTGGGCAAGGAAGGCCTCGAAAAGGTCTTCTCCGTCCTGCGCGAAGTAGACGTTGAGGAGGCCGGCAACTGGTCCCGCCGCTACAAGGCCAACCAGGAGCGCCTCGCCTCCGGCGATATCAACAAGGTGGCGGAAGTCGTGCGTGACCTGTGGCGCCGCGACCAGGACCGCGGCCTGTCCGCCGGCGAGAAGCGCATGCTGGCCAAGGCCCGCCAGATTCTGGTCGGTGAGCTCTCCCTTGCCAAGCCGGTTGATGAGAAGAAGGCTGACACCATGATGGAGGAAATCAACGCCACCATCGAGCGCCACCGCGCCGCCGGCCTGGTGGAGGACAAGTCCATTACCACCGACATTGACAATGACGTCGATCTCGATGACCTCTCCTTCGACGACGAAGACTAATACCCGTTCCACCGCCCGCGTCATTGCTCTCGTCGCGGCCGCCGGTCAGGGGACGCGCCTCGGGGCCGAGGTTCCCAAGGCCTACGTGGAGCTGCGCGGGCGCACCTTGCTGGAGCGTTCCGTCCGGGCCATGATCACCTCGGAATTCGTCGATGAGATCATTGTTCTCGTTAGCCCCTCCATGGAGGGTTATGCCGCCAGTATCCTCAACCGCATCGATTCTGATGTTCCCGTGCGCATCGTCCACGGCGGGGGTGAGCGCGCCGATTCCGTCTGGGCGGGTCTGCAGGCCATCCCGGATGAGGATGCCGTGGTGCTCATCCACGACGCCGCCCGTGCATTGACGCCGCCGGGGATGATCGCGCGCGTCGCCAAGCGCGTGCTCGACGGTGCCACCGCAGTCATCCCGGTCCTTCCCGTGGCGGACACCATCAAAGAGGTGGAGGGCCAGACGGTCCTGTCCACCCCGGACCGTTCCCGCTTGCGTGCCGTGCAGACGCCGCAAGGTTTTGACCTGGCTGCGCTGCGCCGCGCCAACCTAGACTATTGGGCGCAGGACCCTGACTTCGTCGCCACCGATGACGCCAGCCTCATGGAATGGCACGGCGAGCGCGTGGAGACCGTGCAGGGAGATACCTTCGCCTTCAAGATCACCACCCCCATCGACCTCGTCCTGGCCAAGGCCGTGACGGATGAGGCCGAACCGACCATCTTCGAGGTGCCTAGTGACTAACCCGATTATCCCGCGTGTGGGAATCGCCACCGACGCCCACCAGATCGAGCCCGGAAAGCCCTGCTGGATCGCAGGTCTCCTCTTCGAGGACGCGGATGGCTGCGAGGGCCACTCCGATGGTGACGTGGTGAGCCACGCGCTTGTCGACGCCCTGCTCTCCGCCTCCAACCTCGGCGACCTCGGCTCCTTCGTCGGCGTGGGCCGGCCAGAGTACGACGGGGTCTCCGGTGCCCAGCTGCTGCGCGAGTGCCGCGAGTTGCTGGAGAAGGAAGGCTTCATTATCGGCAACGCCGCCGCACAGTTGGTTGGACAGAGCCCCAAGATGGGCCCGCGGCGGAAAGAAGCCGAGTCCGTGCTGACCGAAATTCTCGGTGCCCCAGTGTCCGTCTCTGCGACGACGACGGATCATCTCGGTTTCACCGGCCGTAAGGAGGGCCGCGCTGCCGTGGCAACCGCCGTGGTCTGGCGCGCCTAAGCCGTCTCGCGCTAGCCGCCGCGCCCGAGTCAATTAGACTAGGCCGGGTGAGTACTTTGCGCATTTTTGATACCGCCACCCGCAGCCAACGTGAGTTCGAGCCGGTTCGCCCCGGCCAAGCGTCGATCTACCTGTGCGGTGCCACCCCGCAGTCCCAGCCGCACATTGGCCACCTGCGCTCCGGCGTCGCCTTCGACATTCTGCGGCGCTGGCTTATCGCGCAGGGCTATGACGTGGCCTTGGTGCGCAACGTCACCGATATCGATGACAAGATCCTCACCAAGGCAGCCGAGAATAATCGCCCTTGGTGGGAGTGGGTATCCACCTATGGGCGCGAGTTCACCAAGGCTTATAACACCCTGGGCGTTTTGCCGCCCTCTGTAGAGCCGCGCGCGACGGGCTTTGTGACGCAGATGGTGGAGTACATGCAGCGGCTTATCGACGCCGGCTTCGCGTATGCCGTGCCTGGCGAAGGTGATTCCGGTTCCGTCTACTTCGACGTCGCGGCGTGGAATGCCACGGAAGGCTCGGACTATGGTGCGTTGTCTGGCAACCGCGTCGAGGACATGGAGCAGGGCGAGTCGGATGCCGTGGGCAAGCGCAGCCCGCAGGACTTTGCGCTGTGGAAGGCGGCTAAGCCGGGCGAGCCATCTTGGCCTACCCCGTGGGGCAAGGGCCGCCCGGGCTGGCACCTGGAGTGCTCGGCCATGTCGACCTATTACCTGGGCGGCGAGTTTGATATTCACTGCGGCGGCCTGGACCTGCAGTTCCCGCACCACGAGAACGAGATTGCGCAGTCGCATGCGGCGGGTGACAAGTTTGCCAACTACTGGATGCACAACCACTGGGTCACCATGGCCGGAGAGAAGATGTCGAAATCCCTGGGCAACGTGCTTTCCATTGCCAACATGCTGGAGATCGTCCGCCCGGTGGAGCTGCGCTACTACTTGGGTTCCGCGCACTACCGCTCGGTATTGGAATACTCGGAGGCAGCACTGACCGAGGCCGCGGCGGGCTATCGCCGCATCGAGGACTTTGTGGGCAAGTTCGAGGGTGTCGAGAAGGGCGAGTGGACCCCGGCCTTCGAGGAAGCAATGAACGATGACATTGCTGTGCCGAAGGCGCTGGCGGAAATCCACACCACCGTGCGCGCGGGCAATAAGGCGCTCAGTGAAGGCAACCGGGAGGAAGCCGAGCGTCTTGCCGGTGCCGTGCGCGCCATGGCCGCGGTTCTTGGCTTTGATCCCTTGGATGAACAGTGGAAAGATAGTGCCGAAGAAAGCGGCGCTGAAGCGGCCCTGGACGTTCTCGTTCGGGCCGAACTGGAGCGTCGCACCACCGCCCGCGCAGAAAAGGATTGGGCTACTGCGGACGCCGTGCGCGACCGCCTTGCAGCCGCGGGTATTACCATCATCGACACCGCCGACGGCCCCACCTGGTCCCTGGCGGATTAACCGTCCTTGGCATAGGCCGAGGACAACATAAGGAGAAGAACTATGGCACGTACCCATGGCCGCGGCGGCGCAGGTATCCGCAAGACGAATAAGAAGGGCGCCACGAAAGGTTCTGGCGGCCAGCGCCGCAAGGGCCTAGCCGGCAAGGGGCCCACGCCCAAGGCCGAGGACCGTATCTACCACGCCAAGCACAAGGCGAAGCTGGAGCGCGAGCGCCGTAATTCGGGCCGCCACCACAAGGAGACCGCGGAGATGGTCGTCGGCCGCAATCCGGTCATCGAGTGCCTGCACGCCAAGGTGCCTGCTACCTCCCTCTACATCGTGCAGGGCACGCGTAATGATGCCCGCCTGTCGGAGGCAGTGGCCATGTGCAATACCCGCAACATCCCGATCCTTGAGGTCCAGCGCCACGAGATGGATCGCATGACCGGTAACGGCATGCACCAGGGCATTGGTCTGCAGATCCCGCCGTACAAGTATGCCGACGTTCATGACCTGATGGATCGGGCCCGCGATGCCCAGGAACCGGGTATGTTCGTCATCCTCGATAACATCACCGACCCGCGCAATCTCGGCGCAGTCATCCGCTCCGTCGCGGCCTTCGGCGGCCATGGTGTCATCATCCCAGAGCGTCGCTCCGCCTCCGTCACCGCGGTGGCCTGGCGTACCTCCGCCGGCACCGCCGCGCGCTTGCCGGTGGCTCGCGTGACCAACGTGACCCGCACGGTCCAGGACTTCCAGAAGGCCGGCTACCAGGTTGTTGGCCTGGATGCGGGAGGCGAGCACACCCTCGATACTTACAACGGTGGCACCGACCCCGTTGTCATCGTCATCGGCTCTGAGGGCAAAGGCATTTCGCGCCTCGTCCGCGAGAACTGCGATGCCATCATGTCCATCCCCATGACCGACTGGGTTGAATCCCTCAACGCCTCCGTGGCGGCAGGTGCGGTGCTTTCCGAGTTCGCCCGCCAGCGTCGCGCGGCCCAGAAGTAGGCTCACGCTTTCGTCGCCATGTTCCTCACGAGTGTGCGTCCCGCCCCGGAGCTTATTGGGGAGGGACTGCCCGGCGTGCCGGAACACATGCGCCGCCTGGGCGTGCTCATCGCAGCGCTGCCCGGCGGCGCCTTGCGTTTGCCTACGCCCGTGACCGTCGTCGTGGGGGATAACGGCGCCGGAAAATCCACGCTGCTCGAGGCCATCGCCGTGGGGCTTGGCGTCAATCCCGAGGGCGGCTCGCGCCACGCCCGGTTTGCCACCGGCGACGAGGACTATCCCGAGTGGCTCATCTGCTCGCGGGCGCACAACCCGCGCGACGTGTACTTCTTGCGCGGCGAGACCTTCCTCAACTTGAGCGAGTATCACCACCAGATCCACAGCCCGGAGAATCCCGATCCGCTCAGTGACCTGCCGTTTCTCAGCCACGGCCAGGGTCTGCTCGCCCTCGTCGAGAGACGCTTCCATTCTGACGGAATGATCATTCTCGACGAGCCGGAAGACGGCTTGTCCTATCCCCGGCAGGTCGAGGTTGTCACGCAGCTCGAGCGCCTCGCCGCCCAGGGCGCGCAGGTCATCCTCGCGACGCACTCGCCAGTCTTCCTCAGCATGCAAGGCGCGACCGTCTACGCGTTCGGCGACAAGGGGATTGCGCCCGTCGCTCCCGAAGCGACGGAAGCTGTCCACGCCGCGCGCGAGTTCCTTGCCGATCCATTGGGGACCGCCGCGTTTCTTATTGGGGAGGGCGAATGAGAGACTTCTATGTCGACGCCTATGCCGCGCTGGACGGCGGCCACGGACCTGAGTGGGTGTCCTCCGTTCCTGGTTTCGTGGCGCTGCGACGCCAAGGACTGGACCTGCGTGCGCCGGTGACCGTGCTGACCGGGGACAACGGGGTAGGAAAGTCGACGCTCGCCGAGGGCATTGCCTTCGAGTACGGCTTTCCTGAGCGCGGTGGGATATGGGGTGTGCAGCGCTCCGCCGGTCCCATCAATCCCCTCCGGAGGTGGGCGAGCCTGCGGCTAGGTACCGCGCCCAAGGACGGCTACTTCCTGCGAGCGGAGGCGCACTACAACGTTGGTTCGACCGCGATGTCGCATGGCGAGTCCGTCATGGACGTCGTGCAGCGTTCCTTTGATGGGCGCGGGCTCTACATCCTCGACGAGCCGGAATCTGGGCTTTCGCTCGTGCGGCAGATGACGCTCATGGCGGAAATCCATCGCGCCGCGGAGGCGGGTGCGCAGTTCATCGTGGTGACGCACTCGCCGATTGTGGCAGCCATCCCCGGTGCGCGGATTGTTGAAATTACAGAAGATGGGTTCTTCCTTGAGCTGCGCGACGTGACACAGACGCTGGCGTTTCAGTCGTTGCGTGAGTTTCTCTACGCCTCCGGATGCTAGATTCAGGGCCGAGAAAGCTGGATG
The DNA here is from genome assembly GCF_001808885.1 of Corynebacterium sp. HMSC074E01. Lineage (NCBI taxonomy): Bacteria > Bacillati > Actinomycetota > Actinomycetes > Mycobacteriales > Corynebacteriaceae > Corynebacterium > Corynebacterium sp. HMSC074E01. The sequence goes on along the minus strand of NZ_KV794805.1, from coordinate 26,478 downwards.
GCGATCTTTACTTCTTGGTTGCTGGCCAGTACTTCACATCTTGAACATTCAGATTGCGTGCGTGTGCCGAATACAAGGTTCTGGAGGATTGGGGTTCCACGGCTTAGAGACGAGGACGACTCGGTCCTTTGCCTGCCGTTTTCACCTTGTACAGATTCAGCTGCGGGTAACTTGAAGAATCTTCGCCAGCAAACCGTGACATCGAGAGTACATACATGCACAGACGTGTGCAACATCACGCTGGGACGTAATAATTCTCTAGATAACAACGGGTTGCAAGTGTGATTAGTCAGTACGCGAGAAAAGAAAACCTACGCGATGGAACGCGACCTCTACGCGATCGTCAACGACATTGCCGACCACTACAACAAGGTTCACTGAATGATGAACTGAAGGATCTTTTATCCCTTGTAGGCCTTTCATTGCACCACAGTGTTTCCTGCGAGCATGCTTCGCTCGGTATGAAACAGCGTCTAGGAATCGCCAAAGCACTGGTCGGTAATCCACAATTATTGCTTCTCGACGCTCACCTACGAACGGCCTCGACCCGAGGTTGGGGCTGAGTGGAGTGAGACACGATGGGGCGCACGTGCAGTCTAGAGCCCGAAGAATTCCTCCACGAGCTCGGCAGCGATGAAGGAATCCGTGTTTTTACCCAGGCGTGGGTCCAGCTCGTTGCCCGACGGGATGACGTGGCCCATGCCCTCGACGCTCACGAGCTCGACCGGCGCGCCGGTGGCGTCTGCCGGCTCCCAGCGGTCGACAACGGTGTCGGGGAAAAGGTGGGTGCGCTCTGGGCCGGCGGCATGGTTGAGCTCCGCGAAGCGTGCGGCGTTCTCCTGCGCGCCGGTGACGGCACCGCGGGTGCGCTTCGGGTCAATGCCCGCCGTTCCGCCCGTATAGGGCGCGAGCCGGTCGCCCGTGCCGTGGACGAACATGACCGGGGTGGGTTGGTACGCCGAGTCCGGATTGGTGGGCGCATGGTTGGCGCCGGCGCCGAGAGTGGAGGCGAAGACGCAGGCGGCATCGGCAAGCCCGGGGGCGTCGAAGAGCAAGCGGATAACCATCTGCCCGCCGTTGGAGAAGCCGCAGAGGAACACGCGGCCAATCTCCTGCTCCGCGCGCAGCTCGTCGAGGATGGCGCGCGTGAAGGCGACGTCATCGATGCCCAGTTCGCGCGCGGCGACGGGCAGGGTGGCGCGGGCATCGTTAAAGTGCTGTTCCACGCCGGTGGGGTAGACCGCAAGCATGCCGTGGCGGGTGGCGAGGTCATCGAACGTGCCGTTAGTGAAGCGGCGGATGACGTTCGCGGATTGCAGGGAGCCGTGGAAGAACAGGAGGAGGTCTCTCTGGCGCTCGACGTCATCATTCGGGCGGTACACGAGGTACGTGCGGGTGCGGTCTTGTAATTCGAGGCTACGGCGTTCCAAAGTCACGCATCTAGCCTAATCCTGATGCGCGCAGTGCTCATCGTGCGTCGAGGTGTGGTGTGTCTCGGCGTCGGCGCGATCGGTGGCGGCGCGGAAGTGTTCCTGGGAGGCGCGGCGGGCGGCGACGTCGTCGCGGACGGCCTTGCGGCTGCGAGCCCAGCCGATGCCGCGGCAGACCAGGTAAATAACAAAAGAGATGCTCGTGACGAAGACCGAGACGGGCAGGCCCGGCGCCAGGGAGAGGATCAGGCCGCCCACGGCGGAGACCTCCGCGAAGATGGTGGACCACACCACCGCGCGCAGCGGGGAGGAGGTAATCTGTACCGCCGCTGCGCCCGGGGTAATGAGCAGCGCCATGACGAGAAGGGAACCGACGATCTGCACCGACTGCGCGGCCGTCAGGCCCACGAGGATGGCGAAGCAGACCGCCAAGGACTTCACCGGCACGCCGGCGGCTTGGGCCATGACGGGATCCGCAGAAGCGAAGAGCAGCGGGCGCCAGAACAACGCCACCACGGCAACGATGATGGCGGTCGTGGCGGCGAGCAGCCACACCGACGCGGAAGAAACGCCGACGATCTGTCCCGTCAGGAGCGTCATCGCGGTCTTGGCGTTGCCGGGGTAGAGGTGCAAAAAGAGCACCGAGAGGCCCAGGCCAAAGCTCATGACCACGCCGATGGCACTGTCTTGTTGGCCTTTCAACCCCAGAACCGCCAGGATGATGGCCGCGACGATGGCGCCAGCAATCGCACCAAAGCCGATGTTGAGGCCGAACAGCAAAGCCGCGGCCGCGCCCATGAGCGCGAGCTCTGAGGTGGCGTGCACGGAAAAGGACATCTGGCGCAGGACGATGAGTGAGGTCATCACTCCGGAGAGGATTCCCAGCAGCGCGCAGGCGATGAGCGAGGATTGCACGAAATCAACGCCCAGCAGGTACTGGGTATCTTCGATGAATCTAGACAACGATGAGCCTCCCATCGACGTTGAGAACGGTCACGGAGGAGCCATAGAGTTCCGAGAGCACCTCGGAGCGCATGACCTCATCGACCGTGCCGAACATGTGACCATTGGGCGCAAGGTAGAGCACCTTATCCACCACGCCCAGCACCGGGTTGATGCCGTGGGTAACGAAGAACACGGAGGTGCCGCGCTCGTGGCGCCACGCATTGAGCTTCTCGACGGTTGCCTGTTGCCGCGCCGGGTCCAAGGACAATAGCGGCTCGTCCGCGAGGATGAGTTCTGGGTCATTGGCCAGGGCTTGGGCTTGGCGGATGAGCTGTTGCTGCCCGCCGGAGAGCTGGCCCACGCGGCGGTTGGCAATTCCGGTGGCACCGACCTCAGCGAGGAGCTCGTCGACGCGTCCCCGGGCAGGGCGCCGGTTGCGCACCGTGCCGTGTGCTAGGGACAGCGACACGAGATCCCGGGCGCGCAGCGGCAGGTCCTGCGGGAACATTCTTTGCTGCGGGATAAAGCCCACGCGGCAGCCAACGTCCACGCTGCCCGCAGTGAGCTGGCGGGTGCCCAAAATGGTTCCCAGCAGCGTGGACTTGCCCACGCCATTGGGGCCTAAAACGGCGATGAACTCGCCGCGGTCTACGGCGAGGTTCATGTCCGACCACAGTGGTTCTACTGCGGCATTTTTAAAAGAGATGAGCACTTACACAGCCTCGAGTGCATTGACGACTTCTTCGTAGTAGTCGAGGAAGTTGGTCTCCTCCGGCGGGGTTTCACCAATCTCTACCACCGGGATGTTCTTGTCCTCGGCGGCGGCGCGGATTCGCTTGGTCATGTCGGTTTCGGTCTGCGGGTTGAAGATGAGCAGGTCGATCTTGTCCTGCTTGATGTCCTCAAGGAAGCGGGCCAAATCGGCGGCGGTGGGCTCGCCTTCAGCAACGGTGGCCTTGCGGTAGCCCTCCGGGGTGGCGTCGGTGCTCTCGGTGTATTTGAAGATGTAGTCCGCGATGGGCTCGGTCTGCGCGTAGTTGCGCTGCGGGAGCTTCTCGATGCGTGCCTTCAGGCCCTCCACGCGCTCGACTAGCGGATCAGCAGTGGCCTTGGCTTCCGGGTTGGTTTCGTTAACGAGCTCGGCCACTTCGGTCGCCACCTTCTCGATGGCTGCGGCGTCGTACCACACGTGCTCGTTGCCATCGATGTTGGTGATCTGCTCGGGGTGCTCGGCGGCGATCTTCTTGGCCTCGTCCATGGTCACGGTCTCGCCTTCGTGAGCGTGGTCATGGTCATGCGCATGCTCGTCATGGTCGTGCGCATGCTCGTGTCCTTCTTCATGACCATGTTCGTCATGGTCATGCGCATGGTCGTGTTCTTCTCCATGATCATGATCGCCATGATCGTGTGCGGTGAGCGGGAGGGCGTGAATGATCTGGTCCTGGTTCTTGACGGCCTGGTAGAGCCAGGCATCGTAGCCGCCGCCCCCGGCGATGATGACGTCGGCCTCGTTGGCGCGGGCGATATCTGCAGCGGTGGGCTCGAAGTGGTGCGGGTCCACGCTATTGCCACTCACGATGGGGTGGACGTCGATGTTCACGTCGGTCTGCGCGGTGTTGACCACCGCCTGGGCCACGTCAGCCCAGATGGAGGTCGAGGCGACGACCTGAATTGTCTCCTTGTCGGAACCGGCATCCGAGCCGCCGTCGGCGCTATCGCCACTGGAAGAGCAGGCGCTCAGCGTGGCAGCGCCCAAGGTGGCGGCGAAGAGGAGAGCGGTGGGACGTCGGAAAGCACGGCGTGAGAAGGAAGTGGTCATGTCCCTATTTGTACGCGTTAGTGAAAATTGTTGTCAAATGATAATGAGTTGAAAACGGGTAGTGTTACCGTCATGTCCAAACGCAGCACGACGCTGGCCTCCCTGGCCGCCGAACTTGGGGTGTCTCCCACCACGGTGTCCAACGCGTATAACCGCCCGGACCAGCTGGCGCCTGCCACCCGCGAGCGCATCCTCGCCGCCGCGGCTGAGCGCGGCTACACCGGCCCGGATCCCACCGCGCGCAGCCTGCGCACGCGCCGCCAGGGCTCGCTGGGGGTCCTGCTCACCGAGCACCTCTCCTATGCCTTCGAAGACATGGCCTCGGTGGACTTCCTCGCCGGGATGGCGGAGGCCTCAGCGGGGGCGAGCACAACGCTTACCCTTATTCCCGCTGGTCCAGATACCGTCGGTGCTCCTAGTGACGCCCAGGCAGCGCAGCTCGTAGGGTCGGCTGCCGTCGACGGTTTCGTGGTCTATTCCGTGGCGGCGGGTGATGCTTACCTTGAAGCAGTGCGGCGCCGCGGCCTGCCGGTGGTGGTGTGCGACCAGCCCACAGACTCGGGCCTGCCCTTCGTGGGCATCGATGACCGCGCCGCGATCGCTCCGGCGGCGCAGGCGCTTGTCGACGCCTCCCATATCCGCATCGGAATCCTCACCATCCGCCTGCACCGTGAGCGTCTCGACGGCGAAGTGACGGCCGCGCAGCTCGCCGCGGCGGACATGCACGTCCAGCGCTCGCGTGTGTTGGGTGCGCTTGATGTCTTCGAGCAAGCCGGCCTCGATCCTGCACATATCCCCGTGGTGGCGCGTCACATCAACGATCCGCGTACGGCCTATGCGGCCGCGGAGGAACTGCTGACTAAGCACCCGGATCTCACAGCGGTGTTGTGCACGACGGACTCGATGGCGCTCGGCGTGATGGCTTATGCGCGCGAACATGGAATTGCTGTTCCCGAGCAGCTGTCCGTCACCGGATTCGACGGGATCGCGCCCGCCCTGGCGCTGGGGCTAAGCACCGTCGTGCAACCGAATAAAGAGAAAGGGGCAGCAGCCGGGCGCATGCTGGCGGGACTTATCGAGGGGCGCGGCGAGGTGCCGCGCGTGTTGTTGGAGACCACCTTCCACCCTGGGCGCACAGTGGCCCCGGCCGGAGCTTAAGCGCTGTGCTGCGCGCGTGCGGCGGCGAGTTCTTCCAGAAAATCGGATACGGCCCAGATATCGGGCACACGCAAAGCGGCTTGCGTATCTCCCTCGCCGACCTTGACGCCGAGGTCTGGCGGCTGGTTGAGCACGGCGAAGCCGTCTTCATCGGTGGTGTCATCCCCTAAGAAGACCACCGCCGTGGCGCCGACGCGCTGGCGGAGGGCCTCAATCCACGTGCCTTTCGTGGCTTGCGTTGCGGAGAACTCGACGACGCACTTGCCCGCAGTCTTGGGGAAACCATCGGCGCTTAGGGCCTCTCCCTCCGCATAGGCTGCGGCCGCGGCGTCCGGGTCCTGTAATTCCAATGCGCGCAGGTGCAGCACGCGCTGGAAGGGCTTGATTTCCAATTCCGCGCCGGGGTGGCGGGCGATGACTTCCTTGAGCTCTGCTTCCTTCTTAGCCAGGTGGGCTTCCATCTCCGGGGTTAGCGCGGAGTCTTCCCACGAGGACTCAGCTCCGTGTGAGCCGCCAAAAAGCACCGGTTCGCGCAGCGGGCACACCTGTTTTAGGCCCTCTAGGTGCCGGCCAGAGAGCACCGCGGCGGTAGTGTTCGGGAGTTGAGCTAGGGCGGCCAGGGCATCGAGCGAGCGCTGCTCTGGGCTTACTTCATATGCGTTACGGGCAAAGCCTGCCAAGGTGCCATCAAAGTCGGAAACGACCGCGAGGTGTTCAGCGGAGGCAAGGGCATCAATCATGGTCCCCACCCTAGCGCTGAAATCTTCAGGGCTACAGTGAGGCCATGCGGATGATGGGGGAATCCACCTTGTCGGTGCGCAGCGTCAAGACCAGTTGATTGTTGGGGTTAAGGGAAAAGTCAAATTCATGGCCTTCGGCGATGAGGTTGCGCATGAGCGAATCGGCCCACTGCACCGAGCCCTCACAATCAACACTGCGCGGCGGGCTCTCGTAGATGGCTTTCTCCACCCGCATCACATCGCCCTCCCAGATGGTGGAGGCCTTGTCATCCTTGTGGAACGAAACCTCAGCAGTGAAGGAGACACAGCCAGTTGAGCCCACGGCGGTGTGCTCGCCGAAACTCATGTGCGGCACCTGCGCGGTGTCGTCCGGAATGGTGGAAGGAGCATCAGGGGAGGTATAGAGGTTGATAACCTGCCAATCCTTCCCCACAATGCGGTCGTCGCCGCGTGGGGTAGGTTCCTCCTCCGTGGAAGCGCACCCGGCTACCCCAAGCGCGAGCAGCGCAGTGCTGAGCACAGAGGTGAGCGCTGCAGCTGTTCGGTGCTGCGTCATGCTTGCTCCTGGTTTAACGCGCCGAGGAAGGACTGCGACCACAGCGCGATATCGTGCTGACGGACTTGCTCGTTCATAGCAATCATGTGCTCGCGCATGGTCTCGGGGGATTCCTCCAGCGCCTTGACCGCGGAGAGTAGCGCGCGCTTGATGGACTCGATGTCGAAGGGATTGCACAAGTTGGCTTGGGTGAGCTCTGCTGCAGCGCCTGCGAATTCGGAGAGCACGAGTGCGCCGGAGCCATCGCTGTGGGAAGCCACGTATTCCTTGGCCACCAGATTCATGCCGTCCTTGAACGGCGTGACCAGCATGATGTCCGCGAGCCGGTAGTAGCGCCGCAGGACGTCCTTCGGCACGGAACTGTGCTGGTAATGCACCACCGGCGCGCCGAGGCGCCCAAAGCGTCCATTGATGCGGCCCACAGCTTCCTCCACCTTCGAGCGCGTGGCGCGGTAATGATCGATGCGCTCGCGCGAGGGAGTAGCCAGTTGGACGAAGGTTACTTCTTCCGGATTCAGTGCCCCGGTCTCGAGGAGTTCCTCGAAGGCAGTGAGGCGCTGCAGGATTCCCTTCGTGTAATCCAAGCGGTCGACCCCCAAAATGACGTGTGCGGGGTTGCCCAACTCAGCGCGGAGCTGGGCGACGTCCTCTGCATCGCCACCCTCAGCGAACTCACTCGCCGCAATGGAGATGGGAAAGGCCCCGACCCCGACGGAATGACCGCTATTCGTCACGATGTGGGCGGTCACCTCGCGGGTACTGACCTCGCCTTCTACTGTGAGGCCCTGAGCGCGGGCCAGCTCCAAGAAATTGCGGGCGTTGGACTCGAGGTGGAAGCCGATCAAGTTGGCGTCGAGAAGCCCCCGCACCAGCTCCTCACGCCACGGCAACTGGCGGAAGAGATCCGGGGAGGGGAAGGGGATGTGGAGGAAGAAACCGATAGTGAGATCGGGGCGCAGCTGGCGCAGGATGCCAGGCACGAGCTGCAGCTGATAGTCCTGCACCCACACCGTGGCATTCTCCGCAGCGACGGCCGCCACCTCGTTGGCAAAACGCAGGTTGACCTCGCGGTAGGTGTCCCACCAGTCGCGGTTATAGATGGGGGTGACGATGAGGTCGTGGTAGAGCGGCCACAGGGTGGCATTGGAAAAGCCCTCGTAGAAGGCCTCAAAATCCTCCTGCGTCAGGCGCACCGGGTGAAGCAGGACACCGTTGTCGGTGGTGAAAGGCTCGGGAGCCTCGTCGGCCACGCCGGGCCAGCCCACCCAGCAGCCCTGGTGTTCTTCTAGGACAGGGGAGAGCGCGGTGACGAGGCCCCCAGGGGAGGCCTTCCACTCGCGGGTGCCATCGGCGGCGGTCTCGAGGTCCACCGGTAGGCGGTTGGCCACGACTACGAAGCTATTGCTGCGCCCGGACATAACTAGGCCTTCTTCGCGGCCTTTTTAGTTGCCTTCTTTGTAGCCTTTTTGGTCGACTTCTTCGTGGCCTTCTTGGTGGCTTTCTTCGTAGCCTTCTTGGTTGTCTTCTTTGTGGACTTCTTGGAGGCCTTCTTCGTGGCCTTCTTGCTGCTCTTCTTCGGAGCAGCATCGGCCTGCTCGGCCAAAACCTTGCGGTGGACCAAGCCTTCTGGTTCGACGCCCAGCATCGACATGAGGGTCACGCCGTCGAGGAAATCCTCCGCATAGGTGGCGACGACGCGGCGCGCGGCGCGGGCGGTCTCTTCCTCTACTGCATGAGTCTGATCAGCGGCGGGCTGAGTATCTGTGACCTTTGGTGGCACGGAGTCCTCCTGGAATGAAGTGTGAAAGCTTTCAGACCGGCTATTCTACGCTATTGCTGCCCCGAAGGGGCGCCCGGGTCATCTTTGCCGGGAACTGTGTAGGTGGGGCGCTGCGCTGGGAATTGCGTGGTGACGGGCCACATGTCCGTGACGGCATCGCCCTGCTGGAAGCGCGCCTGCTGTGCAGGCGTGGGCGGTTTGGGGCCGTACTGCGGAGGTGGGGCCGGCAGGTTGTGGCGCGGAGCGAAGGGCGATAGGGGTACGCGGGGGATGCGTGCTCGCTGCGCCAAGCGGGTGGCACGGGAGAAGGAGAACGTGCCCAAGCGCTTGAACGCGGTGTAGGGACGGAAGTACTGCGGGCGGCGCAGGCGGCGGGCGACACGCTCACCGAAGACCACGCCGGCGGCTAGTGCACCGGCAATGGCGAGGGCGCTGGCCAGGTTGGTCAGACCGGTAATGAGCTGTTCGTTGAGCATGGCGTACATGCCGCGGTACAAAGTCAGGCCCGGCAGCATGGGGGTATAGCCCACGATCATGGTGATGAGCGGCGGCATCATGTAGCGGCGGGAGAGGAGACCACCGGCGAGGCCGACCGCCACGGCCGAAATACCGGAGGCGACGACAGCTCCGACGCCCAATAAGACGACGAGGAAATAGTAGAAAACCATACCGGCGGCAGCGGTGAGCCCAGATATGGTGACCTCGGACCACGAGGCTCCCAGCGCTAGTGCGAAGGCGGCAGAACCGATTCCACCGCACAGCACCAGAAGGGGGATTTGGTGATAGACGGGCGGGGCGAGTGTCGCCAGCGGCGGCAGGCTGAAGCCCAACCACGCCGCCACCTGGATACCTAGGCCAACGCCGGCGATGATAGCGCCGGTGGACATCAAAGCCTCAAAGAACTTGGCGGATGAAGTCACGGGCGCGCGCGTGATGCCGTCCACCAGACACTGCACCAAGGTCAGGCCCGCCACCAGCACGATGATGCCGGAACCGATGATTTGGGAGGGCAGCATCTGGATGCCAAATCCCGCGAAGACGTTGTAGAGGATGGCGGCAGGGACAACGGCGAGCAGGCCGCCGACGAGGTTTTGATAAAAGGGCGGCAAGCGATAGTCCGCCAGGAACATGTTCGTGCCCATAATGAGTGCTGAAATGAGGAAGGTGACAACACCGACGAGAAGGTCGCCGCCCAGCATCACGGCGATGAATCCACCCATGGCACCCCATGCGCTGACGATGGTGGTTTTGGAATAGGGGTTCTTCATCGCGTCGATGTCATCCAGGATTTTTTCCGCCATCGCCGGCGGGGTCGCACCGGAGTGGATGGAGCGGATGAGCCGGTCGACGGCGGAGAGTTTGGTGAAGTCCACGGCGATGCTCGGCGCTACACGGAAGACGTGGAGGTTGTGCCTATCCGGCCCGGTGCCGATGGAGGTGTGGATAGTGATGGTGTTCATCAGAATCGACACGTGGCAGTAGTGAAGGCCATAGGAGGATGCGACGAGGTGAATCTGCGCCTGCACGTCGGTATTGGCTGAGCCCGCCGCAATGAGGATTTCACCAACGCGTGCAGCGATCTCCATGACGCCGGTGACCTGGGCCGGATCGGTGAGATCGACAGGGGCGAGAGGGGAGGGCGGTGGTGCGGCTTTAGCGGCGTCAATGGTGGCGACCGGAGCCGACCGGTACAGCAGGCGCTGGCGCAAGGAAGAAAGAACAGACACGGAAAAGATAGACCTCAACAACACTTCTGGGTTCGGTAAGTCAGCACTTTAGTAACTACCGTCGATTTATGCACCTGCCAGTGCTTTTCGCGGCAATCACGCCCACTTTTCCGCAGCGCAGGCACCCTGGCTTTCATTCTAGGGGGTGGGCTCAGGTACGATTCCCATAGCGGATTAGCCGCGGTGCTGGAGTGGCGCAATTGGTAGCGCAACGCACTTGTAATGCGTAGGTTGCGAGTTCAAGTCTCGTCTCCAGCTCAAAAGGGGCCTTTTTCAAGGCCCCTTTTTCATAGTTGGGGTTTATTCGGCGAGGTGGCCTAAGGCAACGTCGATAAGCGCGCGGCGTCGCTGTGGCGGCAGGGGGCGGTCGGTGAGGTGATCGTGGACCCACAGGCCGTCGGCGATGATCGAGGCCAGCACGACGGATTCATCCTCGTCGGTAGGGTCGGGGATCCAGCGCCTATCGACGTCCTTCCACACCTCCTGGAAGTCCGGATGGGACTGCGAGTGGATGGACATGAGCAATTCAATGAGCGGGTCATTCTTGCCCATCGACTCCAATGTGGCGCGGTAGCGCTGGCGAGGACTCAACTGCTCCGCCGTCTTGCCACCGGAGAGCCCGATGAGCTCTTCCTCCCAGCGCTCCGCGCAGAGCTTGTGGCAGTCGATGAGCAGCTCGTGGCGGGTAGGGAAGTGGGAGATGAGCCCCGACTTACTCATGCCTGTGGCGGTGGCCAGGGAATCGTAGGTTAGTGCGTGGACGCCATCCTTCTCGATGATGGCGAGTGCCTTTTCGAGCGCCTCAACCTTCTTACTTACGCGTGGCATCGGCACCTCCCGAAGTGGGGTTGGTGCGGAAGCACCAGCCCGTGACCGCGGCGAAGATGAGCATGACTACGCCGAGTCCAGCGGCGGTGGCCAGATATGCGTCGGTGTACGCGGGGCCGGCAGCCTCTGCGAGCGCGGGGTCGTGGAGTGCATCCATACCCAAGCTTTGAATGTCCTCGGGCAGCCCGCCCTTATAGAGCATAGGCAACACTGAACCGGTGACCGCAATGGACAGCAGCGTGCCGAATTCATAGGAAACTTCCTCCACGCCCGCGGCCATTCCGGAACGTGAGGCAGGCGCGGCGCCGATGATGGCGGTGGAGGACACCGACATCACGAAACCCGCGCCGAGACCGGTGATGAACAGACCAGCCAGGTATGCGGGGAAGACCTCGTGCGTGCCGCCCCACACCACGCAGCCAATGCCTGCTGCCATGGCGAGGAAGCCGCCGGCAATGATGGGCAAGAAACCCCAGCGGTGCAGGTTAGCCCCACCCAGCGCAGACATGGGCAGCGCTGCAATCGCGATGAGGGAAATGATGAGCCCAGCATGCAGTGGAGAGTAGAGGTCCACCAACTGCAGCTTCTGCGTGGTGGTCATTTCCAGCCCGGCCATGCCAAACATGGCGCCGGCTGCGGCCAACACGCCACCACTGAAGATGGGGGAGCGGAAGATATCGAAGGTGAGAAGCGGCTCTTCCAGTTTGTGCTGGCGGCGAGTGAAGAAGACAGCACCAATGAGGCAGGCAGCCAGCGCGCCCCCAATAAGCATGGCGTTGAGGTGGGGGCTGGCTACAGACTTGATGAGAAGCACCAGCGAGGCCAGCGTGATCAGCGCATAAAGGGAAGATAAGAAATCCCAATGCTTCGCCGGGTTCGCCACGTTAGGCGGGGCGAGGAACGCAGTGAGGGTGAGCGCGATGATGACGATGGGCACGTTGACCAAAAAGACCGATCCCCACCAGAAGTGCTCAAGCAAGAAGCCACCTACCGTGGGGCCTGCGGCCGCGCCGACGACGGCGATGGAACCCCAAATGCCGATGGCGGTGTTGCGCTCAATCTCATCTTCAAAGGTCAAGCGAATCAGCGCCAGGGTAGCGGGCATCATGATGGAGGCGCCGAGTCCCAAGAAAGCACGGGCGGCGACAAGCTCCCACGCGCCGGGCGCAAGTGCCGCGGCCAGCGACGCGATGCCGAAGACCCAGAGGCCGATAACGAACATGCGGCGGTGGCCGATCTTGTCACCTAACGTGCCGGTTCCCAGCAGGAGTCCGGCGAGCATGAGCGCGTAAGCGTTGATGATCCACAACTGCTGCAGAGAGTTCGCATGGAGTTGCTCGGAGAGCTCTGGCAGTGCGGTGTAGAGGATTGAGTTGTCCAGGCCGATCATGAGAAGGCCTAGGGAGACTACGCCAAAGAAGGTCCACCGGCGGGTTGCTGAGGTGCTTAAGGCCTCTGCGGAGGCTTTCGTGTGAACGTCTGTCATGCTGCGAAACTATAGCGAACGGTCGTTACAGTTTCAAAGCCTTGAATGTTGGCTTGTTGTTAAAGTCACAAAGTCTGCGTGACGTGAGAAAGCAGCTTTATGGTGGCGAAACATCATCGGGTAGGAGAACACTGGGTGCCGTTAGCGACAAAAGTTAGAGAGGTAAAACATGGCACGCAATTACGCCACGCAACTCGTAGAAACCTTGGAAGCCCAGGGGGTCAAGCGCATCTATGGCCTCGTTGGTGATTCCCTCAACCCCATCGTGGATGCGGTGCGGCAATCCTCCATCGAGTGGGTCCACGTCCGCAACGAAGAGGCCGCAGCTTTCGCCGCTGAGGCCGATTCCCTCACCACCGGCAACCTCGCCGTGTGCGCCGCCTCCTGCGGTCCGGGAAATACGCACCTTATTCAGGGGCTTTACGACGCCCACCGCAACGGCGCCAAGGTCCTTGCCCTGGCCAGCCACATTCCTTCCCGCCAGATCGGCTCGAAATTCTTCCAGGAAACTCACCCGGAGGCCATCTTCCAGGAATGCTCCGGCTACTGCGAGATGGTCAACTCTGCGGAGCAGGGAGGTGTGGTCCTGCACCACGCCATTCAGAGCACCATGGCTGGCAAGGGCGTGTCCGTCCTCGTCATCCCGGGCGATGTCTCCACTCAAGAGGCGGAAGAGGACACCTTCACCTCCTCCGTTATTTCCTCCGGCCGCCCGGTTGTCTACCCGGACCCGGCAGAGGCCGCTGCGCTGACCCAGGCCATTAATGAGGCCAAGACTGTCGCCCTCTTCGTTGGCGCCGGCGTCAAGAATGCCCGTGAGCAGGTCCTTGCGCTGGCCGAGAAGATCAAGGCTCCCATCGGCCACGCCCTGGGCGGCAAGATGTACATCCAGTACGACAACCCCTTCGACGTCGGTATGTCCGGCCTGCTCGGCTACGGTGCGGCACACGAGGCCACCCACGAGGCAGACCTGCTCATCCTGCTGGGCACGGACTTCCCCTACAACGACTTCCTGCCGGATGCCAACGTGGCCCAGGTCGACATCGATGGCTCCCACATTGGCCGCCGCACCCGCATTAAGTATCCGGTGACGGGTGATGTCGCCGCCACCATTGAGAACATCCTGCCGCACGTGGAGGAGAAGAAGGATCGCTCCTTCCTCGACAAGATGCTCAAGAAGCACTACGACAAGCTGCATCACGTCGTTGAGGCCTACACCTCAGGCGTCGAAAAGCACACGCCGATCCACCCGGAGTACATCGCCGACCTCATCGACCAGCAGGCCGATGACGACGCCATCTTCACCGTCGATACCGGCATGTGCAATGTCTGGGGCGCGCGCTACATCACTGCGAACGGCAAGCGCGAACAGATTGGTTCCTTCCGCCACGGCACCATGGCCAACGCCCTGCCGATGGCCATCGGCGCGCAGGCGGCACACCCGGACCGCCAAGTCATCACTTTCTCCGGCGACGGTGGGCTGTCCATGCTCATGGGAGAGCTGCTCACGGTGAAGCTGCACAACCTGCCGGTGAAGATGTTCGTGTTCAACAACTCTTCCCTCGGCATGGTCAAGCTGGAGATGCTGGTCCAGGGCCTGCCGGAGCATGAGACCGACCACGAGCACGTGAACTACGCCAAGATTGCGGAGGGCGCGGGCATCAAGCACTTCCGCATCGAGGACCCGAAGGAAGCGCCGCGCCTCATCAAGGAGGCTTTGGCCTACGACGGGCCTGCGCTTATCGACGTCGTCACCGACCCCAACGCCCTCTCCCTGCCACCCACACTGACCTTTGAGCAGCTGCTCGGCTTCTCCAAGGCGGCAACCCGCACCGTCTTCGGCGGCGGCGTGGGTCAGATGCTCACCATGGCGAAGTCCAACCTGCGCAACATCCCGCGCCCGCAGGACTTTTAATGTGCCGGCGTTAAGCGCCACACATTAAAAGGGGGCTACGTCGAAGGAGCTCACACCTTGGCGGGGTCTTTGACCGGGATGAGCACGAGGGCTCCTACGAGCAGGACCAGCCCAATGGCGAGCACGCCTCCCCGGTCGCCTTGGCCCAACAGTGAGACGAAGACACCGAACAGGAAAGGCGTCAACCACGCCACGGCCCGCCCGGTCGTGGCGTAGAGGCCGAACATCTCGCCTTCGCGCCCTGGCGGGGCAACGCGCGCCAAGAAACCGCGGGCGGAAGCCTGGGCTGGTCCCACACATAGGCACAAGATGAGTCCGCAGATCCAGAAGGCCGTCGGCCCCTGCGCCACGAACATGATGCCGGCCATGAGCGTCAAGATAGCCAGGCAGGTGAGGATGATGGCTTTGGGGCCCACGTGGTCGTCGATCAGCCCGCCCGCCACCGCGCCGAGCGCGGCCGCAACGTTGGCGGCAACGCCGAAGATGAGCACGTCACCGGGAGACAATCCATAGACGGACACCCCCAGCACCGCCCCGAAGCTGAACACGGCCGAGAGCCCATCGCGGAAAATGGCCGAAGCGAAGAGGAAAGCAAAGGCATTGCGGTCCTCCCGCCACAGCGTCACCACCGTGCGCCACAGCTCGCGGTAAGACGCCGCCACACCACCCGTCGATTCACCCGACGGCGCAATCTCCGGCACACGCAGCAACACAGGAATGGCAGACAACCCAAACCACGCTGCTGAAAGCAACGCTACGAGCCGGATATTCCAGCCGCCCTCCGTGTTTAGCCCTAGTGCGCCGCCCTCGCCGGAGACGAATCCGAAATAGCAGATGAGCAGCAGCGCGATGCCGCCGAAATAGCCCGCCGACCATCCCAAGCCGGATACCCGGCCCACCTTGTCCTCGGAGGCCACTTGATTGAGCTGGGCAAAGTAATTGACTTCGGCGAATTGGATGGTCATCGAACCTACCGCCAGGCCGATAAGCCCGAGCCAGAAATACGCGGGCGCATCATTGCGGATGAAGAATAAGCTAGCCATGACCAAGAACGTCAGCAGGGACCAGAAACCCAGCGCGCGCCGCCGCGTGCCCAGCCGGTCAGAGCGCTGGCCCATCACGGGGGTGACCGCAAAAATCACCAGCCCCGCCACCGTCATGGACCACGACAACCATTGTGCCGGTGTGAACTGCGAATCAATCTGCTGGCCCACCGAGTCGGTGAGGTAGACCGAGAAAATAAACGTCACGAGAACCGCGTTGAAAGCTGCCGAACCCCAGTCCCACAGGGCCCAAGCAGCCACGGTGAGGCGGTCAGTGCGTGTCGAGGCGTGAGTCATGCTTCATTATCGTAGGCAAAAACATGTGCTGAGTGGCAGGAGTTGCACTTAACGCGACGTCAACTTTTAGGCTCAACGGCATGCGTAACGACTACAGCATCGGCGACGTTGCCGAAATCCTCAAAGTCACCACCCGCACGTTGCGGCACTGGGATGACATTGGGCTGCTCAGCCCACAGTGGCGCACTGGGGGTGATCACCGCCTGTACACCGAAGATGACGTGCAACGCGGGATGGACATCCTGATTTATCGCAGCGTGGGAATTGAACTGAAGGACATCGCAGTGCTTCTCGATGCCCCTTCCTCCGCCACCCTGGCCCGCCTCCGTGCCCAACACGAGGCTTTGCAGAAGCGGCGAGCCGACGTCGATGCCATGTTGTACGCAGTGGAAAGACTAATTGAGGAGACTGAAATGGATAAGAACCTAAGCCCCAGCCAAAAAATGCGCAACCTGGGTGACGCATGGCCCCAATTGCAGGAAGAAGCCCACGAGAAGTGGGGAGACAGCACAGAGTGGGCGGCCAGTGCGGCCGTCGCGGAATCGATGGGAAAGAAGGACTGGGAGGAATTCTCCGTGGAGCATGAACACTTTGCGGCCGAGCTAGAGGAGGCCGCGAAGGCGGGACTAAAGGCAGGCAGCGAGGAGGCGAAGGAGATCGTCGACAAGCACCGCGCCCTCATTGCCCAGTGGTACCCGGTGTCGAGGTCCAAGCAAGTGATCCTGGCGCGCATGTACTGCGAGGATCCGCGCTTCGATGAGACCTACCGCGGTAATGCCGGCTACTTGCGCCAACTGATTGAAGCGCAAGCCCGGGCGGAAGGTTTGGATTTGGACAACATCGCGTGGGACTAGTTTGGTTCACAGCGCACGTACAGACTCCGCTCAGTACGCTGGGAAGGCGTAGTGCAATACTTCTCATTCTGAATGAGATATCCCTGGCGCCACCTGGCGTTAAGAGAAGCGGAGAAAGGACCAAAGCGGGACCATGGATGATTCAAAGGACGTCAAGGTACTTGTCGTCGATGACGAGCCAAATATTGTTGAGTTGCTCACCGTCTCCCTGAAATTTCAAGGTTTCGACGTGCACAGCGCCAACTCTGGCAACGAAGCCCTGCGCATCGCGCGTGAGATCAACCCTGATGCCTACATCATGGACGTCATGATGCCAGGCATGGATGGTTTTGAGTTGCTGGGCAAGCTGCGCGCGGAGGGGCTCGACGGCCCCGTCCTCTACCTCACCGCCAAAGACAGCGTGGATCAGCGCATCCATGGGTTGACCATTGGTGCGGATGACTACGTCACCAAGCCCTTCAGCCTCGAAGAGGTCATCACCCGCCTGCGCGTGATCCTGCGCCGCGGCAGCACGGTGGATGACCAGAACGGCGACGCCACCATGACCTACGCCGACCTCACCCTCAATGATGACACCCACGAGGTCACCAAGGCAGGGGAGATCGTGGAGCTTTCGCCCACCGAGTTCAACCTACTGCGCTACCTCATGCAGAACCGCGAGGTGGTGCTGTCCAAGTCCAAGATCCTGGATAACGTTTGGCACTACGACTTCGGCGGCGATGGCAACGTGGTTGAGTCCTACATTTCTTACCTGCGCCGCAAGATTGATACCGGCGATACACCGCTCATCCACACCGTCCGCGGTGTCGGTTATGTGCTGCGCACACCGCGCTCGTAGGCTTTTTCACTATGAGCGAATCCACCGCGAACCCTCAGGGGCCGGATGCTGGATCCACGCCGGTGCGGAATAGCGCCCTGCGCCGGCGCATGCAGCGCCCTAAAGCGCTGCCCCTGCGCACGTGGCTGCTCGTCCTGATGGTGCTGGTTTCGGGCCTGGGCCTGGCTATGTCCTCCCTGGCGGTCTCGTCGATCATGCGCAACGTGCTCTACACCCGTGTGGACACCGAGCTGAATGATGCCCTGAGTTCTTGGGCCAGCAACCTCGACGCGGCTTTCTACACGCCGCAGGACGGGAGCCGCCGCCCCCCGACGGACTATGTAGCACTGGCGTATTATCCCGATGGCTCCGTGGTGACTACGCGGCCGACGGCGGCGTTGCCGGATGCTCGTTCGGTAGTCGTTGGCGGTGAACCTAGCACCGTTCGCTCAATTCAGGGCGAAACCGAATGGCGCGCCGTGGCGAAGCTCAAAACGGATGGCTCCGTGGTGGTTGTCGCTAAAGACATGACGACGGAAAACTCCATCCTTAAAGGCCTGGCGATGGTCCAGGTCATTATCGCGGCGCTGGTCATGCTCATCATCGCGCTCGTAGGCATGTGGCTTATTCACCGGGCGCTGCGTCCGCTGCGCGTGGTGGAAAAAACGGCCTCCCAAATCGCGGCCGGCAACCTGGATAAACGTGTGCCGGAGTGGCCGCCACACACCGAGGTAGGCCAGCTGGCCGCGGCGCTTAACGTCATGCTGGGGCGGTTGCAGAACTCCGTCGTCCATGCACAGGAAAAAGAGCAGCAGATGCGCCGCTTTGTCGGCGATGCTTCCCATGAATTGCGCACCCCGCTGACCAGTCTGCGCGGCTACACGGAGCTATACCGTTCGGGGGCGACTAAGGATCCGGAATTTGTCTTCAGCAAGATCGACGCCGAATCGCAGCGTATGTCGTTGCTGGTGGAGGACTTGCTCGCCCTGACGCGTGCGGAGGGATCGCGCTTGGATATGCGCGAGGTAGACATGTTGGAGCTCGTGCTTTCCGTGGGTTCTTCGGCACGCGCGGCCTTTGCTGGCCGCACGATCAACGTCAAGAATGAGGCCTCCGGGATTCCGATGGTCAACGGTGACGCGGACCGCCTGCACCAGGTGCTACTTAACTTGGTGTCCAACGGTATCCGCCACGGTGGTGAGGAGGCATCGGTGACGCTGACCCTGCGGGATGATGAGGAGCACGTGCTTATCGACGTCGCCGATGACGGCAAGGGCATCTCCCCCGAAGATGCGGCCCATATCTTTGAGCGCTTCTACCGTGCGGATACTTCACGAACCCGCGATACGGGTGGCTCGGGCTTGGGCTTGGCCATCGTGAAATCACTCGTGGAGCAACACGGCGGTTCGATCTCCGTGGACTCCGAGCTGGGCAGCGGATCGGTCTTTACCGTCCGCCTCCCCAAGGCGGCAGCTAGTGCCTAGCTGCCAAAGGTAGCAGTCAGCTCTTAGCTGTCGCGGCGGCCGTCCTCATCCGTGCCGAGGTGCTGGCGGATGCGCGCGGCGGCCTCGTCCATGGCGGCGGGGTCGGTGGCGTCGGCAGCGAAGGCCTTGGCGAAGTCGTAGTCTTCCATCTTCTCGGTGGGGAAGAGGTGGATGTGAGTGTGCGGCACGTCGAAGCCAGCAATGATGTAGCCGGTGCGCGGGGTATCAAAGGCCGTCTTAATGGCGCCGCCGATCTCTAGGGCGATCTCATTGAGGTGTGCCCAAGTCTGAGAATCGAGGTCAGTCCACTTGTCGACCTCCTCGATCGGCACCACCAAGGTGTGGCCGTAACGCAGCGGCTCGATGGACAAAAATGCCACGCATTTCTCGTCGCGGTAGACAAAGCGAGCAGGCAGCTCGCCCTCGATGATCTTTGTAAATACGGAAGACATGGCCCCTAGGCTACCGCCAGTTAAGATAGACGGCATGCGCATTCTCGTTATTGGCTCGGGCGGCCGCGAACACGCCCTGCTCACTGGCCTTAAATCTGACCCCTCTGTTACCGATTTGCACATCGCGCCGGGTTCTCCGGCACATGCCAAGCAAGCCACTATTCACCCGGAGTATTCCCAGGTGGACGATCCCGCGCGTATGACGGAGCTGGCGGTTGATATTGATGCGGATCTGGTCGTCATCGGGCCGGAGGTGCCGCTGGTGAAGGGCGTGGCGGATGCTCTGCGTGAGCGCGGCATTGCGGTCTTCGGGCCGTCGGCAAGCGCGGCACAGATCGAGGGATCCAAGGCCTTTGCCAAGGATGTCATGGCGGCCGCCGGTGTGCGCACCGCCCGTTCGGAGCAGCTCGCCCCCGGTACCAGCGATGCGGACATTGAGGCCGCGCTGGACCGCTTTGGCCCGCACTTCGTGGTCAAGGATGATGGCCTGGCCGGCGGCAAGGGCGTGGTGGTGACCGAATCCCGCGAGGACGCCCGCGCACACGTCGACGCCGTCCACGCCGCCGGCAACCCGGTGCTGCTCGAGTCCTTCCTCGACGGCCCCGAAGTCTCCCTGTTCTGCTTGGTGGACGGTGAGACCGTCGTCCCGCTGCTCCCAGCACAGGACCACAAGCGCGCCTATGACAACGATGAAGGCCCCAACACCGGCGGCATGGGCGCCTACACCCCGCTGCCGTGGCTGCCTGCCGACGGCGTCCAGCGCATCGTCGACGAAGTCTGCGTGCCCGTAGCCAAGGAAATGGTCAAGCGTGGCACTCCCTACTCTGGCTTGCTGTACGCCGGCCTGGCATGGGGCAAGGAAGGCCCAGCCGTGGTGGAATTCAATGCCCGCTTCGGTGACCCGGAAACGCAGGCGGTGCTCGCCTTGCTGAAGTCTCCGCTGGGTGAGGTTTTGAATGCCACCGCGACCGGACAGCTAGCGGAGCTGGCGCCGCTGGAGTGGGAAGACGGCTATGCCGTCACCGTGGTGCTGGCCGCCGAGGGCTACCCGGCTTCGCCGCGCAAGGGCGATCCGATTACCTCCTCGGATCTTGATGATCCCACCCGGATCCTCCATGCCGGCACCACCACGGGGGAGGGCGGCTACGTCTCCAACGGTGGGCGCGTCCTCAACGTTCTCGGCCGTGGTGCCACCCTCGCCGATGCCCGCGCCGCCGCCTACGAGGTTCTCGGCGGTATCGAGCTGGAGGGCAGCTTCTTCCGCACAGACATCGCGCTGCCAGCGGAGAAGGGCCAGATCAGCATCTAATCTGCTGATAATGCCTCCTTTGGGGCGAGGCGTGGAATAATGAGCGACGTGGCTGAAAAGAAGAACATTTCCAACGTCCTGTCCGCTCGATACGCTTCCCCAGAGATGGCTGAAATCTGGTCCCCAGAACACAAGATCATCCTGGAGCGCCAGCTGTGGATCGCGGTGATGAAGGCGCAGAAGGATCTTGGCGTCGACATCCCTGCCTCGGCTATCGCCGCCTACGAGGCGCAGGTTGAGAACGTAGATCTCGCCTCCATCGCGGAGCGTGAGCGCGTGACGCGCCACGACGTCAAGGCGCGCATCGAGGAGTTCAACGCCCTGGCCGGCTGCGAGCACATCCACAAGGGGATGACATCGCGTGACCTGACGGAGAACGTGGAGCAGCTGCAGATTCTGCGTTCTTTGGAGCTGACCCGTGATAAAGCCATCGCGGTGGTCTCACGCATCGGTGAGCGTGCCGCGCAGTACCAGACGCTGGTGATGGCCGGCCGTTCCCACAACGTCGCCGCTCAGGCCACGACCCTGGGTAAGCGTTTCGCGTCCGCTGCCGACGAGCTGCTGCTGGGCATCGAGCGCGTGGAATCCCTGCTGAGCCGCTACCCGCTGCGCGGCATCAAGGGCCCGATGGGCACCTCGCAGGACATGCTCGACCTGATGGGCGGCTCCGAAGACAAGCTCGCGGCGCTGGAGACCCGCATTGCGGATCACCTAGGCTTCTCCCGCGTCTTCAACTCGGTGGGGCAGGTCTACCCGCGCTCCCTCGACTTTGATGCTGTGTCCGCGCTGGTGGAGCTCGGTGCTGCGCCGTCCTCGCTGGCCACGACCATTCGCCTCATGGCTGGCAACGAAACCGTGACTGAAGGCTTCAAGGAGGGCCAGGTTGGTTCCTCCGCGATGCCGCACAAGATGAATGCCCGCTCCTGCGAGCGCGTCGGTGGCTTCCAGGTCATCCTGCGCGGCTACCTGACGATGGTGGCGGACCTGTCCGGCCAGCAGTGGAACGAGGGCGACGTGTTCTGCTCGGTGGTGCGCCGCGTGGCACTGCCGGATGCTTTCTTTGCCATTGACGGCATGTTTGAAACCTTCCTCACCGTGCTGGCAGAATTCGGTGCCTTCCCGGCGATGATCGACCGTGAGCTAGAGCGCTACCTGCCCTTCCTCGCCACCACCCGCATCCTCATGGCGGCGGTGCGCGCGGGCGTGGGCCGTGAGACCGCGCACGAGGTTATTAAGGAAAATGCCGTCGCCGTGGCGCTCAACATGCGTGAGAATGGCGGGGAGCAGGACCTTATCGAGCGCCTAGCTGCCGACGAGCGCCTGCCGCTCGATGCCACCGCCCTCGAGGCCGCGCTGTCGGACAAGCACGCCTTCCTCGGTGCTGCCGAGTCGCAGGTGAGCCAGATTCTGGGCCGCATCAAGGCGATTGTTGACCAGCACCCGAAGGCCGCGGCCTACACCCCGGGCGAAATCCTCTAGCTCACGCGCCTGGGGGTATCCGGTGAGCTGGGGCGACCCGGCGCGGTACGTTTTCGCAGACAAGCCCTCTCAAACGCGAGTTTTCGGCGCTCTATTTACGAAAACGTACCGCGCTGGCCCGGTCCATGTACGTTTCGATCAAATAAGGTTGCCCAGATTGAGTTTTCTCGTCCTTATTTGATCGAAACGACCTTCTATCAACATCCCCGGGCTACCCAACACTAGCTTTTAGACCATTCTGGGGATGCATTGAACCGGTAGCGCCGGTGCCGGCGGGATTCCTTCTTGTACACCGATGCTGCGCAGGCCTTACTCCCCAAGTTTGGGATGTATCTTGAAGCAGCCTAGACGGGTCTAGGATGTATGTCATGCGTCCAGAACTTTCTTCCTATGCCCACATCGCCTCCGGCAAGGTGCGCGATATCTACGAAATCGACGGCAATACCCTGCTCATGGTGGTCTCCGACCGCATTTCCGCCTATGACCACGCCCTTGAGCCCGCCATTCCGGACAAGGGCCGCGTGCTCACGGCGACCTCGAAGTTCTTCTTCGATGCCATTGACTTCCCGAACCACCTCGCCGGCCCGCTCGATGATGAGCGCATTCCCGAAGAAGTCCTCGGACGCGCCATGGTCGTGCAGAAGCTCGACATGCTGCCCTTCGAGTGCGTCGCCCGCGGCTACCTCACCGGTTCCGGGCTGAAGGAATACAAGGCATCCGGCAGCGTGTGCGGCGTCGAGCTGCCCGAGGGGCTGACCGAAGCTTCCCGCCTGCCCGAGCCCATCTTTACCCCAGCCACTAAGGCGGAGCAGGGCGACCACGATGAGAATGTTTCCTTCGATGTCGTCGTGGAGAAGCTCGGCCGCGAACGCGCCGAGGAGCTGCGCGATGCCACCCTGCGCATCTACGCCACGGCCGCCGCACTGGCGGAGGAGAAGGGCATTATTTTGGCGGATACGAAGTTCGAGTTTGGCGTCGACAAGCACGGCACCTTGGTCTTGGCCGATGAAGTCCTCACCCCGGACTCCTCGCGCTACTGGCCGGCCGATACCTATGAGGAAGGCAAGGTCCAGCCTTCCTTTGATAAGCAGTACGTGCGCGATTGGCTCACCAACTCCGGGTGGGACAAGGAGTCCACGCCGCCGCGCCTGCCAGACGACGTTGTCCAGGCCACCCGCGCGCGTTATGTTGAGGCCTTTGAACGCCTGTCCGGAACCACTTTTTAAGGAGGCTGAATGAACGCCCCGATTGCTGCCAAGCGGCCCATCACGCGAGAGTTCCACGGCCGCAGCTTCGTCGATGACTACGAGTGGCTGCGTGAGAAAGACGCCCCGGAGACCCGCGAGTACCTTGAGGCGGAAAACGCCTACACCAAGGAGCGCACCGCGCACCTGGAGACCCTGACGGAGAACATCTTCTCCGAGGTCAAGTCCCGCATCAAGCAGACGGACATGTCCGTGCCCCAGCGCCGCGGCAAGTACTGGTACTACGGCCGCACTGAGGAGGGCAAGGAGTACGGCTACAGCTGCCGCATCCCGGTGTCGGAAGGCTCTGATCCGTGGACGCCGCCGACCATTCCGGAGGAAGGCGCTCCCGACGGGGAGCAGGTGCTTCTC
Organism: Corynebacterium sp. HMSC074E01; assembly: GCF_001808885.1. Lineage (NCBI taxonomy): Bacteria > Bacillati > Actinomycetota > Actinomycetes > Mycobacteriales > Corynebacteriaceae > Corynebacterium > Corynebacterium sp. HMSC074E01. The sequence continues at coordinate 2,743 of NZ_KV794805.1, read as the reverse complement.
GACGTCAACGCGCTCGCCGAAGGCCACGAGTTCTTCGCCTTGGGTGCGTCCACGGTGAGCGATTCCGGTGATTTGTTGGCCTATTCGGTCGACGTGGCTGGGGACGAGCGCTTTGAGCTGTTTATCAAGGATCTGCGCACTGGTGAGCTGTTGGAGGACCGCTTGGAAGGCATCTTCTACGGCGCGACGTGGGTGGGGGAGGAGTTCATCTTCTACACCACCGTGGATGACGCATGGCGGCCGGACACCGTGTGGCGCCACCGCGTGGGCACCCCGCAGTCGGAGGACGTCGTGGTCATGCGCGAGGAGGATTCGCGTTTCGGCATTGGCGTGGGCACGACCCGCAGCGAGAAGTACATCATGATTGTCTCCGGCTCGAAGACGACGAATGAGGCGTGGGTGCTCGAGCAGGATAATCCCGAAGGGGAGTTCCGCTGCCTCTGGGAGCGCGAGGCCGGCGTGGACTACGACGTCGACCACGCAGTGGTGGCAGGTACCGATTATTGGGTGGTCACGCACAATGCCACCGGCCCCAACTTTGCGTTGGGCTACTGTCCGGTTACTGAGGATCTGCCTGCCCTAGATGAACTCACCCTCCTCATGCCGCATGATGACACAGTGCGCATTGAGGGCGTGGATTGCTACCGCGACCAAATCGTCGTGGGCTATCGCCGCGGCGGCATTGGCCGTGCCGCGGTGATGGACGTGCGTGAAGGCTGGGCCTCTCTTAGCGAGCTCAACTTCAACGAGGAGCTCTACACCGTTGGCGTGGCCGGCAACCCGGAGTGGGATGCACCGGTGCTGCGCGTGAGCTATACCTCCTTCATCCAGCCGGCACAGCTCTTTGACTACCGCGTGGCCACTGGCGAGTACACGCTTCTCAAGGAGCAGGAAGTCCCGGGCGGCTATGACAAGGATGAGTACGTGGCCTACCGCGTATGGTCTAAGGCTCCGGACGGGACGGAGGTGCCGGTGTCCATCGTGCACCGCGCGGACTTGGACCGCACGCAGCCGAACCCGGCGCTGCTTTATGGTTATGGCTCCTATGAGGCGAATATGGACCCGTATTTCTCGGTTTTCCGTTTGTCGCTCATGGATCGCGGCATGATTTTTGCCATGGCACACGTTCGCGGCGGTGGTGAGATGGGCCGCAACTGGTACGACGATGGCAAGATGCTGGCCAAGAAGAACACGTTTACGGACTTCATCGCGGTGGCTGATGACCTCATCGCGCGCAACGTGACCACGCCTTCGCAGCTGGTGGCGGAGGGCGGCTCGGCCGGTGGCCTGCTTATGGGAGCGGTGGCAAACATGGCGCCGGATAGGTTCAAGGCCATCGAAGCCAACGTGCCCTTCGTGGACCCGCTGACCTCCATTCTCATGCCGGAGCTGCCGCTGACGGTGGTGGAGTGGGAAGAATGGGGCGACCCGTACCACGACCCGGAGGTCTACGACTACATGGCTTCCTATTCGCCGTACGAGAACATTGCGCCGCAGAAGTACCCGAATATTCTGGCACTGACCTCGCTCAATGACACCCGCGTGCTCTATGTGGAGCCGGCGAAGTGGGTAGCCAAGCTTCGCGACGTCGCCACCGGCGGCGAATTCCTCCTCAAGACTGAGATGGCCGCCGGTCATGGTGGTGTGTCCGGACGCTACGCCAAGTGGCGGCAGGCGGCATTCGAGTATGCGTGGCTGATTAACCAGGCCACGGGTGCTGAGTCTTAGGCTTGCCGCGTGCGCTGTGTGGCTAATCAGCTACACGCTGCCCATGTGGGGGAGCGCCGAATCTCCTTCAGCGCGCGCCGGGGCGGTGGCTGTGCGATAATTCTTCTTATGCATGGCCACCTTCTGGTTTCGATTTCCAGTATCTTCGACGACACCCGAAGCCAAGCCTCAGATCTGCTCATGCAGTTCGACAAAGCAAACGTTCCTGTTTCCTTGCTGGTGGCACCCCACATCGATGGCAATTGGCACCTAGCTAAGGATGAGTCGACGCGCTCGTGGTTGCGTGAGCAGGCAGAGTCAGGCCGAGTGCTCATCCTCAACGGCTTTGATCAAGCCGTGCAGGGTCGTCGTGCGGAATTCGCAAACCTGGATGCGCACGAGGCGCGTCTGCGCCTCAAGGGCGCGACGCGGCAGATGGCCAGAATCGGCTTTGAGCCGACTATTTTTGCACCACCGCGCTGGCGCATGTCGGAGGGAACACTAGAAGTCCTTCCCGAGTTTGATTTCGACTTTGCTGCCTCCACCCGTGGCATCCATGACCTGCGCACCGGCGAGCTCCACCAAGCCCGCAACCTGTCTTTTGGCGAGGGCTTCGGTTCGGCCAAGTGGTGGCGCCGCAATATTATTCGCGCCGCGGAGCGCTCCGCGCAGCGCGGTAACACTGTCCGTCTATCAATCTCTGGCCGCAACCTCGATGACCGCAAGGTAGTGTCCGATTTCCTCAAGGCCGCCGAGCGCGCCATCGAAGCAGGCGCCAGCCCCGCTGACTACAGGGCCTTTGCGCCGCGCTAGCCGTGCCCACCCGAATCCTCACGTCACGTTAAACCATCCGCATATCCCGGTGTCCGCTGGCCTGTATGGATAGGGAGACGCGCCCTCCAGGATCGCCGGAGTACCCGTCAACCTTCATCCGGTTGGCGGGTTTCGCCCTTTAAGGGCTTAACCCCCAGTGGGAAGCGCGTGAATCGTGGCTAGGGATCGCCGGTATCCCCGTCAACCTGGTTGTGGTTGGCGG
>NZ_KV794804.1:0-271 GCF_001808885.1 Corynebacterium sp. HMSC074E01 | reverse complement strand
GTATCCGCGGTGGTTAGTATCAGTGCTTCATCATGGGCGCGGATATACGGGTACCAGAATATCAACTGGTTATCCATCGACTACGCCTGTCGGCCTCGCCTTAGGTCCCGACTCACCCTGGGAAGACGAACTTGACCCAGGAACCCTTAGTCATCCGGCGGGAAGGATTCTCACCTTCCAATTCGTTACTCATGCCTGCATTCTCACTCGCACACACTCCACGCCTCCTTACGGTAACGCTTCAACACATGCACGACGCTCCCCTACCCAA
>NZ_KV794803.1:0-1752 GCF_001808885.1 Corynebacterium sp. HMSC074E01 | reverse complement strand
TTGTTGATGTCGTGGGGCCTGATGTGTGGTTCAAGTGATGGGGTGACACAGTGTAGTAGCCATGCCGCTTAGTGGATTGTTGGTGTAAGCGTGTGAGGTGGTGTGTAGGCAAATCCGCACACCGAGTAAGCCTGAGGCGTGATGCGTAGCCCTTGTTGGGTGAAGTTGGTGATCTAGTACTGTCGAGAAAAGCCTCTAGCGATGTGGATGTATGGCCCGTACCCTAAACCGACACAGGTGGTCAGGTTGAAAATACTAAGGCGTTCGGGTGAACTGTGGTTAAGGAACTCGGCAAAATGCCCCCGTAACTTCGGGAGAAGGGGGACCACACGACTTAAGCCAACCTTGCGTTGGTGGTGGGTTGTGGGGTCGCAGAGAATAGAGGGAAGCGACTGTTTATCAAAAACACAGGTCCATGCGAAGACGTTAAGTTGATGTATATGGACTGACGCCTGCCCGGTGCTGGAAGGTTAAGAGGACCGGTTAGTAGTCTTTGACTGCGAAGCTGAGAATTTAAGCCCCAGTAAACGGCGGTGGTAACTATAACCATCCTAAGGTAGCGAAATTCCTTGTCGGGTAAGTTCCGACCTGCACGAATGGCGTAACGACTTCTCTGCTGTCTCAACCACAGGCCCGGTGAAATTGCACTACGAGTAAAGATGCTCGTTACGCGCGGCAGGACGAAAAGACCCCGGGACCTTCACTATAGCTTGGTATTGGTGTTCGGTTCGGTTTGTGTAGGATAGGTGGGAGACTGTGATGCATGCACGCCAGTGTGTGTGGAGTCGTTGTTGAAATACCACTCTGATCGGATTGGATGTCTAACCTTGGCCCATGATCTGGGTTGGGGACAGTGCCTGGTGGGTAGTTTAACTGGGGCGGTTGCCTCCCAAAATGTAACGGAGGCGCCCAAAGGTTCCCTCAGCCTGGTTGGCAATCAGGTGGTGAGTGTAAGTGCACAAGGGAGCTTGACTGTGAGACAGACATGTCGAACAGGGACGAAAGTCGGGACTAGTGATCCGGCACCTACTTGTGGATGTGGTGTCGCTCAACGGATAAAAGGTACCCCGGGGATAACAGGCTGATCTTCCCCAAGAGTCCATATCGACGGGATGGTTTGGCACCTCGATGTCGGCTCGTCGCATCCTGGGGCTGGAGTAGGTCCCAAGGGTTGGGCTGTTCGCCCATTAAAGCGGCACGCGAGCTGGGTTCAGAACGTCGTGAGACAGTTCGGTCTCTATCCGCCGCGCGCGTTGAAACTTGAAGAAGGCTGTCCCTAGTACGAGAGGACCGGGACGGACGTACCTCTAGTGTGCCAGTTGTTCCGCCAGGAGCATCGCTGGTTGGCTACGTACGGAAGGGATAACCGCTGAAAGCATCTAAGCGGGAAGCCTGTTTTAAGATGAGGTTTCATTTGAGGTCCCCCAAAGACGATGGGGTTGATAGGCCAGACCTGGACGCACCGCAAGGTGTGAAGGCTACTGGTACTAATAGACCAAAACAAACACACACACCCAACGGGTGTGTAAACAACAAACAACATTAGACAACTAATTCACACTGTCGCTTGCGTCCACTACACAGTATCTGACACAACACCAGCAACCAGACACAAACAGTTGCTCCGTGTGTTTGTCGGTGGCCTATAGCAGCAGGGAAACGCCCGGTCCCATTCCGAACCCGGAAGCTAAGCCTGCTAACGCTGATGGTACTGCAACCGGGAGGTTGTGGGAGAGTAAGAAACCGCCGACA
>NZ_KV794802.1:0-7117 GCF_001808885.1 Corynebacterium sp. HMSC074E01 | reverse complement strand
TTGGCTCCCGCCCCAAGTTGCAACAGCACCGGCTCGAGGCCCCTGGTGAGGCCGCTCACGACGTTTGTCTCAACAGTCATGGCCGGCGTCCTGCGTTGGCACGTCCGAGTTCGTCGCGTCGCCTTCGGGCGGCATCGGGATGCGTCGGAATCGGGGGTGGAGCAGAACGAACAGGGTCACGATCGCCATGATGGCCGCGCCGATGATGATCGGCAGAGGGGTCCAAGCCCCGTATAGGACGGTTCCGGCGGTGGGTGCGACAACGAAGGTGAGACCCATGTTGGCGGCGATGAGGCCGGCCAGGCCTCCTTGTTCCTCTCGGGAGACCAGCAGTGTTGGCCCGGCGGTGTAACCAGGCATGGCGGTACCCAATCCGAGGCCGATGAGGGTGATCGATCCGAAGAGGGCGACCGGCCCGGCATCGGGGATCAGCACGAGGAATCCGAGCAGCGCAACCACGCCGCCCACACGCAGCAGGGTGGCTGGGCTCCACCCGGTCTTGGGAACAACGACTGTCTGGGCGAGGATCATGCCGATACCTGCGGCCAGGAGGGCCGCGCCGGTGAGCACTCCGGCTGTCTTCGCGTCCAGGTGGAGTCGGTCTTGGACAATGAAGCCCGTGATGATCTGGATGAACCCCAGGGCGGTGAACATGCCGAACCCGGCGAGCAGGAACGGCCACACCCGCGAGTCTGTCGGCCGGACGCTCACTGGCTTCTCGATCAAGGTGGCGCGTGCCTCGGGGCGCAACCGAAGGGCGACCAGCACGAGGCCGAGGGCGAGGAGCACCGGGACGGAGAGGATCGGGGCCATCAGCCCGAACGCGGCGAGTAGACCACCGACAACGGAACCGGCGATCTGAGCCACGCCCTGGACCGCACCCACACCGGCCATGCCCTTGATCCGTGTGGTCTCATCGGTGGTGACGTCAGCGATGTAGGCCTGCGCGGTCGGTTGAATAGCGGCGATGGCGGTGCCGAACCCGATACCGCGCAGCACGACGAACAGCGCGAACAGAACGGTGCCGCTGAGAACGCCGATCATGCCGAGCTGGGAGATCAGCGCGAAAGCTGCCGTCGCGATCGCACCGAGGGTCAGCGCCGCGACGAGAACACGTTTGCGTCCCAGCGACTGCGACCGCCGCCCCCACATCTGAGCCGTGAGCACCACCATGATCGCTGCCGTGCTGATGGTCACCCCGACCTGCCATTCGGCCAGCCCGACCTCGCGTGAGAGCGGGGCAATGATCGGGTTCAGCGTCATCTGCGCCAGGTAGGCCAGGAACACCGCCGTCAGCACCAGCTTGATCTGCGCGGTGGGCGCGGGGTTGCTTGTCGTCATCCTTGGGGGCCCTTCAGTGCGTCCGGGTCGGTCACGACGGCGGCGTCGCATGTGTGCGCACACCGCGCTGTTTTCGCGTGTGGTTTCATGAGGCATCGGTGGGGTCGGTGACGCGCCAGCCCCGGGCGCGTTCGCGTTCGACCCAGAAGTCGGCGTACAGACCTGTGCCGGCGATGAGATCGGTGTGGGTGCCGTGCTCTACGATCGCGCCGTCGCCGAGGACGAGGATCTGGTCGGCTCCGGCGATCGTGGTCAGGTCGTGGCTGACGATCAGCATGGTTCGGCCTTCGGACAGTGCCGCCAGCCCGGCGTGGACGGCGATCGCGTTCTCGGGATCGAGCGATGCGGTGATCTCGTCGAGAAGCACGATGGGCGAGTCCTTGAGGAAGGCTCGTGCGATGGATACGCGCTGACGCTCACCGCCGGAGAGCGCGACTCCAGCCTCGCCGACTTGCGTGTCGAGGCCGTGGGGCATCCGGTCGATGATCTCGTCGACGCGGGACAGACGGATCGCCTCGCGCAGTTCGTCGTCGGTGGCCTCCGGGTTTCCGAAGCGGATGTTGGCCTCGATCGTGTCGTCGAGCAGATAGACGTTCTGCTGGACCACCGAGAGCTGCTCCATCACGGTCTGTACCGGCAGCAGCCTGGCATCGACACCGCCAATGCGCACAGTGCCTGCGTCGGGGTCGAAGAACCTGGCAGCCAGCTGCAGGATCGTGCTCTTGCCCGATCCTGACGGCCCTACCAGAGCGGTAGTGGTTCCCGGGTGCGCCGAGAAAGTCACCTCGTGCAGCACTTGCCGGCCCCCGGGATATGCGAAGTCGACGTGGTCGAAGGCGAGTTCTCCGGCCTGGTCGATGCTGTCTGTGCCCTCGGGCTGCGCGGGTTCGTCGAGGACATCGGCGATGCGATCCAGGTCGTGACCGGCGAGCCGGAGCGCGGAGCCGAGGTCGGCGGCGTCGATGAGCGGACCGGTGAAGCGCGCGGCGGCGAACAGCACCACGGCGGCGGTCGCCGCGCTCGCCGCGCCGGTGAGGGACTGCCACACGCCGATGACGATGACGGCGGCGAACACCAACTGCACGGCGGTCGCGAAGCCGATCAGGCCGGGCAGGCTGGTGCGCAGCGAGCGGCGGGAGGCCTCCTGTTGGGCGCGGTGTGCTCTCTCCAGCATGCCGTTGCCGGCCTGATCGGCCCGGAAGGCCCTCAGCACCGGCTGGGCGCGAGTGAACTCCACGACGCGTCCGGCCGCCTCAACCGCCGCCTGGTCGATCTGATCGGCGGAGCGCTCCGCGAGCGCAGCCGCCCACCGGTACACCAGGTACAGGAGCGGGGCGGCGATCAGCATCGTCAGCGCCACCGGCCAGTCGATGAACAGCAGTCCTATCGCGATGGTCATGGGCGTGACGACGGCGGTCACCAGCGGCTGGATCAGGGTCGAGGCGGCCGTCCACACGGCGGTCGTGCCCTGGGAGACTGATTGCGAGAGTCTTCCGGTGCGATCGGAGGAGAACCAGCCCACCGGCAGCACGCCGAGGTGGTCGATGATGCTGCGGTGCAGGCGGCGCATCAGGGCGAGCCCGATCCGGGATCCCAGCACGCTCTGGATCGAGAACGCGATGCCCGCGATGACAGCGGCACCGATCACCGAGAGGATCCACGGCCAGCTCGCAGAAGCTTCACCGGCGAGCAGGTGGCGTAGTGCGGGGATTGCCAGCAGCAGCGCGACGCCCTGGAGGATCCCGTAGGCGACGCAGACGGTGAGGAAGACGCGCATCCTCGCCCGGTCGTCCGATGCGAGGATCGGCAGCAGCTTCCGGATCATGCGGTCGCTCCTTCCTGGGCGTTCCACAGGGCGGCGTAGAGCCGGCCATGGTCCAGCAGTTCGTCATGGCGGCCGTTCTCGACGATCCGACCGCCCTCGAGAACCACGATCTGGTCCGCGTCGGTGATCGTGCGCAGCCGGTGCGCGATGACGAGGACCGTACGGCCAGCGATCAGGGTTGACAGGGCGTCCTGGACGGCTGCTTCTGATTCGGGATCTGCGAAGGCGGTGGCTTCGTCCAGCACCACGATGGGAGCGTCGGCGAGCATGGCCCGTGCGATGCACAGCCGCTGGGTCTCACCGCCGGACGGCGTCACTTGCTCGTGCACGATCGTGTCGTAGCCCTGCGGCATAGAGATGATCACATCGTGGATCTGTGCCGCTCGCGCTGCCGCCTCCACGGTCTCGTCGTCGGCGTCCGGGGCCGCTAGGCGCAGGTTGTCGCGCACGCTCATGCGCAGCAGCACGTTGTCCTGGAACACGAATGCGACTCGCCGGTAGATCTCTTCGGGAGCCGCGTGCCGCAGGTCGACTCCGCCGATCCGGATCGCACCGTCGGTGACGTCCCAGAACCGGGGCAGCAGCCGCGCCAGCGTGGACTTGCCGGAGCCCGATGGGCCCACCAGTGCTGTGACGGTGCCGGGTCGCAGTACGAGGTCGATGTCCGAGAGCACGTCGGTCTGCCCATCGTAGGAGAATCGCACGCCGTCGTACTCCACCACGGCACCCTCCGGGGTGCGTGGATGCGCGACCTGCGGTAGTACCGGGGTGCGGAGCAGGGCGCCCAGCCGCGCCGCTGCCGCGGTGGCGGTGCGCATTGCCTGCGCCCCGATCCCCATGTTCAGCACCGGTGCACCCAGTCCAACCCCGATCATCAACGCCAGCAGCACCTCGGCCGGAGCCGCCCACTCTGAATGGACGAACCAGGCCCCTGTCGCGAGCACCAGGGCGATCACCGTCGGCGGTGCCAGTACCGCACTCGCCAGCGCGTTGACGCGTAGCAGTGGTCCCATCCAGCGTTCGAAGAACACGGCCAGCTCGTCACCGACTGCGTGGTAGCGCTCCTGCGTGCTGCGTGTCCGGCCGAACGTCTTCACGACCGCGATGCCCTGCACGAACTCCACGATCCGGGAGTTCACCCGGCCCAATGCCTCGTCCCAGCGTGCCGCGTTCTCCGTATTTCCGCGCATCATCACGCTCAGTCCGACGAAGTACAGCAGTACCGGCACCAGGCACACCAGGCCCAATCGCCAGTTGACGACGAACAGCAGTACGAATCCCGCGAGCGGGGCCACTATCGCTCCCACCAGGTCGTTGATCGCGTGTGCCACCAGATGATGCACGTCGTGCACGTCATCTTGCAGGCGGCGCTTCACCTGACCAGAGGAGCGTTCTCCGAACCAGCCCAGCGGCACCCGCCACAGCCGATCGGTCAATCGCCGCCGAAGCGCCTGGCCAACCGTTCCGTCCGCTCCGTGAGTGATGGTGTATGCCGCCCCTGTCGCGGCAGTGCGCACCAACACGCCGATCACGGCGATGACCGCCCACGCCCACACCACGTTCCCGCTCGCGGCTGCCGGCTGCAACAGCTCCTCGACGATCCGATAGATCGCGACATACGGCACCAGGGACGTCAGCGCGCCAAGCGCTTGGAACGCCCCCGCCAGGATCAGCCGCCCACGCACCGGAGCGAGCAGCGAGCCGAGGCTCTTGCCACTACCAGCGGCTCTCGTCTCGGGCTCAAGCGTGTCCGGGGCCGACTCGGATTCAGCGTCGGGCAACACAGCCTGAGTAGCGGTCGCATCATCGGGCATGAGCCATCCTTTCAAGCATCCACTCATCGGCGATCTGCACGGTCCCCGATCGCGAGCCCTGTGCAGTGCACAAATCTTTGAAGTGAGTGTACCCTTCCCCGGCGCGTTTGTCCAACGGACAACCACGCCGGGTATCGTGGTGGCACGACACTCCGCGGATGGGAGCCGAGCATGACAAAGCCGAAGGCAAAGAAGAGCAAACGCCAGCGCGGACCGCGCACCGCCGCGGACGAAGCCCCCTTGACTACAGAGCAGATCATCGAAGCCGGAGTCCGCCTCACAGCCGCCCGCGGCCTAGCCGGGTGGTCCACTCGGGACCTCGCGAAAGAGGTCGGCTGCTGGCCGACGGCGATCGTGCACCGCGTCGGCCCACGCCACGAGGTCGACCGCGTCATCGTCGACGCCGTCATGCGCTCAGTCGACTTACCGTCACCAGAACTCTCGTGGCGACCGTGGTATCAGCAGCTCCTCACCTCGCTGCACGACACACTGTCCGCACACCCCGGCGTCGCCCGCTGGCTCGGCATGGCCGCCACGACCGTCCCTGCGGCGGTACTGATGATCGATACCGGGGTCAGCAAGCTCGCTGAAGCCGGCTTGGGCGACGAGGCGCCCGCCGCACACATCATGCTATTGAACACCGCCGTGCACCTGATCGCCTCCGAAGACGAGCGAGATGTCGACCCCAAGCTTCAGGACGCGATCCTCGCAAGCCTCGGCGTCTTGTCCGAGGACAGTCAGCATCCAGGGGCGGCAATGTTCGCGGACACGCTCGCCCATGCCTTTGACCTCGACAGGCTCTACAACTACGCAGTCGAACGTGCACTCGACGGCGTCGCAGCCCGCATCGCGACGAGACAGCCGATGAAACCATAGGCAACATCTCATTAGGGTAGCCTCGCCTAAGAGCATCGGGTACACTGGCACCGATCGATAATTTGTGCACTGCACACCTGGCATCGGATTGTCGGTCCTTCCCGGCGCGGACACCCTTCCGAGGCGGATCTCCGGTCACCCGCGCTTGCCGAGCCCATCGGAGGTGATTGCCTTGTCCGCGACAGACAGCACTGACGCCTGGCCGCCGGACTCCGATGAGTCCCTCCGGTCAACTCGCAGAGCGTCGCCGCCAGCGCACAACGATCTCGACGTGTCACTGATGGACGCAGACCCCCAGCTGCACACCCTCGTGTCGGAGGAAATGTCACGTCAGCGGCAGACGTTGGAGATGATCGCATCGGAAAACTTCGCGCCGATCTCCGTGCTTCAGGCGCAGGGTTCGGTGCTGACAAACAAGTATTCCGAGGGATATCCGGGCCGTCGCTACTATGGCGGATGTGCCCATATCGATGAGATTGAGTGTCTCGCGATTGATCGGGCTCGGAAGCTGTTCTCCGCCGACCACGCAAATGTGCAGCCGCACTCTGGAGCTCAGGCGAACGCCGCTGCGTTCGGCGCCCTGATGGAACCTGGTGACACGGTGATGGGTTTGGCCCTTTCCCACGGCGGGCACCTCTCACACGGCACGACAATGAATGCTTCAGGAACCTTCTACAAAGCTGTCCGGTATCACCTAGATGCCGATACCGGGCTGGTGAACTTGGAGACCGTGGCCCGTCTCGCGCGCCAGCATCGACCGCGAGTCATCGTTGCAGGTTGGACAGCCTATCCGAGGACGGTTGACTGGGCCGGATTCCGACACATCGCCGACGAGGTCGGCGCCTTTCTCGTCGCGGATATGGCGCACCTTGCTGGCCTGATCGCAGCCGGTGTGTACCCCTCGCCCGTGCCGTATGCCGATGTCGTCACCAGCACGACCCACAAGACTCTCGGAGGTGCGCGCGGTGGGCTGATCCTCTGCCGGGGCTCACTGGCCGACCGAATCGACGCGGCTGTTTTCCCTGGGCACCAAGGCGGAGCGCTCAATCAGAGCATCGCCGCCAAGGCTGCCACCTTCCATCTCGCCGGCCGACCTGGGTTTGTCGAGCGCCAACGGCGAACACTCCAAGGCGCGAAGATGATCGCCGAGCGGCTCTGTCAGCCCGACATCAGATCATCGGGGATCCAGGTGGTGACCGGTGGCACTGACTGTCATCTCGTGTTGCTTGATTGGTGCTGTTGCAACTTGGGGCGGGAGCCA
>NZ_KV794801.1:0-8672 GCF_001808885.1 Corynebacterium sp. HMSC074E01 | reverse complement strand
TTCCTACTGCCCCAACTTTGCAACAGCACCTTTCAAGAAACATCTTCAATCTTTCCACGAAACCCCTGGCCGGCCGAAGGAAAACGGCGCTCAATAAAAGGAAACTCCCCTAGTGCTTCTCGTCGTTGGGAGCACTAGGGGAGAAGCCACCTGCGGGGGGGATTGTGGCTTTTTATTTTCCTTCCGTCCGACTATGCGCCGGGGGAGGTGCGCTGCGGACACCCAAAACCATACCGCCTTACAACGCGCCCGCAACCGGAATATCCCTCAGCAAGTGGATAGCTTTAAATTTCGAGATGCGCATATATGCATATGTGCATATCAGTACATGCGCATAAAGTGATTTTTAGTTCAGCTCTCTACTTAATGGTTTCCCTCCACATAGCATGATATACACACATGCGCATGTCGCTACCTGGAGAGATCTTCTCTAAATCTATTCTTGCTTTATGACTCGAGTAATTTCCGTGATTCAGTCGAAGGGCGGGACAGGGAAGACCACACTTTCGGTAATGCTCGCAGAGGCAATTCGGAAGATGGGTTATACGGTTGCAGTCGCAGACGGCGACCCCCAGCAATCTGCCACCCGATGGGCGAGCAGAGTAAAGGATTTTCCATTTCCCATCGAATCTGTCCGCAGTTCAAATGATTTCCCTGGAGTAGTCAGGAGAGGGAACAATCCGGACTTTCTTATAGTCGACACCCCTCCAGGTGGTTTAGCTTTCATAACCGAAAGCGCCGAGGCTGCCGATTTAGTCCTTCTTCCAACTGGTGTTTCCCCGATGGATATTGATCGAACGCAGGTCACACTTTCTTGGCTAATAGAAATGGGGATACCAACAGCAGTTGTTCTGTCGAATGTCGACAGAAGGGAAAAACTTCTAGATGAAGTCCATGCCGAACTGGAGGGTGATGAAACTGCAGCGCTTGCTGAAACAGTCATCCCAACGAGGGCGGCTACACGTCGCGCTTTCGGAACAAAGCCCAGTAGTACGAAGGTTTGGGATTCTTTGGCTCGAGAAGTAGTCGCAGCATTTGAGGATTAAGGGGTAGGCAATGGCAATTCCAAAGGCTAAAAATAAGGCGCGGGAAGAATCGTCTGGAAATAAGTCGGAGGTCTCGCCTTCAACAAAGATGTTCGCCCAAGCTAACGATAAAGCGACACGCCTTCAGTTGTACGTCCGCGATCGGCAATTGATTAAAGAGCTCAAACTCGCCGCAGTGGAAGAAGAGAAGAGTATCTCCCAACTTTTTGAAGAGTGGGCAACACGATGGCTCGAGGAAAGAAGCTAACTATCTGGTGTATATACCTACATACACATATGCGGATATAGGTATATACACATATGCGCTCTAGTGCTTTTACCTCGCTGTTTCTAGAGCTCTGGGCCTTGTTCTTCTTCAAGGTCGTCAGCAGGTGCTTGTTCGTCAGTGGTATCGCTGTCGCTGGTAACGCTTTGTTGCTCGCCACCTAGGCCGAGGCTAGCGAGGAAGTCGAGGCCTGCTTGTGCGCCCTGGTGCAGATCGCCGGCGTCTTCGTCCTGGGTGTTGTCGGTGTTGTCGGCTTCTGGGGTGGTCTCAGGTGCTGATGGTTCTTCTTCCACCTCGTTGTAGGAGGTGTCTGGCTCGTCATAGTCAGTGGTGTCGTGCTCGTAGGCGGCGGCGATGGTGCCTGCCATCATGTCGCGGATGGTGTCTTGGGCGGATTCGTCTATGCCGAGGCGGCGTAGTTCGTAGGTGCGTTGTGCGGCCAGGAGGTTTACTTCATCGGCGATATAGCCTGCATGGTCGGCAACATCGTTCGGGATTTCTTCTTCGCGCAAGCGGGTAGCGATGTCGGCGCGGTCGGCCCAGTCCATTTTCTCGCGGCGGATAGTATCGAGGCGTTGTTGCAGCCTATCGGTGTGTTCGCTGTCGTACTGTTGGGCTGCGTGGAGGCGCTTGTCCCATTCTTCGTGGTCCTCGGCGCGGTAGCAGATTTCCTCCCACAATCGTGCCTCCGGAAGGTTAGCGCCGGTGTCTTCAATGGCCTGCTGCGCTAGGCTGCGGCGCTGTTGCGCCTGTTCAAGACGCTTGTGCGCATGGTCTATGCGCTGTTGGTAGGTGCCATAGCCTGCCGCGTCGTGGTCATAAGCCCGCTCGGCTACCGGGCGGGTGTAATCATCAGCCAGTAGGCGTTGGTGCTCAATGTCTGCCAGGGCAGCTTCTTCTTCACGCAAGGCGGAACTGTGGTCTGCCATGGCCTGCTCATAGGCGCGAATACGCGCAGCATCAAGACGCACCTGCTGGAAGTTAGCCTTTACCTCGTTAAGGGCTGCGTCTTTGTCTTCGTAGAGGCGAGTAGTAATACTTGCTTCCTGCCAAGTGAGCGATTCCACCTTGGAACGAGCAAAGCGTGCGTGCTCTGCCAGCACAGTTTGGTTGAGCTGGTTAAGGTTTCCTTCCTTTCCAGTAAGGCGAGCAGTTTCCGCGCGATCGTAAGGGTTGTGGGTGCGAAGCCACGTATCGAGTTCTATATCTGCATGCCTGGATACAGGTGGTAGTTGGTTGCGTTTGCCCGTATCAAGCTGGCGAAGCTGTTCATCTAGGCGGTAGCGGATAAGGCGTGCCGGATCGTGGGCGTTGTCAATATCGCGGGTCGCCGCGTCCATGACGGTGCGCGGGTCAATGCCCGCGTCAATGAGTTTTGCCCAGCCGTGGCGGATAGGTTCTGTGCCGTCATCGCTGGTTTCAATCTTTTGAGCAAGGTCACCGGGCAGGGTGTCGATCCAGTCGGGTAGGTAAGCGTCGATGAAGTCGTTGGTGGCCTCATCTTTGCCCATAAGCCATAGGCTCATCATGCGATCGGGTGAGGTCTGCTCGTCTACGACGTCGGCTATGACCTCGCGTGCAGCCTTTGGGCTGTTATCGCGCGAGATTGCCTTATTAAAGACGTCCCTGACACTGGGGGCTTGGCGTATTCCTTGGTAGTGGTAGTGGCCTTCTTCGGCCAGTTCATCTAGCTGGTGTTCGGTAACAGCATAGATGTGGTTGGCGATTTTGCCGCGTGTAAGTGCCACATACAGCCCTGCTCTATCCACGTGGTGGTCGATTACCGCGCGGGTGCAGTCCACGGTGCTGCCCTGGGCGCGGTGGACAGTAGCGGCATAGCCTAGCTGCACATTGTCGTGGACGTAGTCTGCTGGCAGGCACAGGGTCTCACCGGTTGCTGTGTTGCGGGCGGTGATACTGCCGTTGTCGGCAATGGCGGTGACTGTCATAAGGGTGCCGTTGTTGATACGGGTACTCGTAGCAGTCTCATCGTCGTAGAACGTCTGGTTTTTGCGCGCCAGAATCGTATCGCCAACACCGGCTTGTTCACCTCTAGAAAGCTGAGCTTCCACGGTGGTGTCAACCTCACCGTGGGCGATGTAGTGGGCGCGGATTGTCTCGTTGAGTTCTGCCACATCGCGGTTGGTAGCAGCAATGAGAAGGCTGGTTTTACCGCTAGAAATATCAGCCAGGTAGTCTGCTGCGGCTTTACCTAGCATGTCGCTGCGTGCGCCACCATTGACCCAACCACGCTCTGTATAGAAGTCGAAAGTAGACGAATCTCCGTCACGCAAACGCAAGCTGGTGGCGGATTGTTCACGGTCTCCGCCGAAGCGCACGACTTCGGAGAGTTGATTATCCGTGCGGTCTGCGGCGTTGACCATTGCGCCGAATAGTCCGCCGTTTTCTACCGCGCCGAGCTGTTTATGGTCACCGATAAAGCGCACGACTGCGCCTGCTTCCTCGGCAATGTCTAACAGCGAGCCGATGTTAGGGGTCGAGGCCATGCCGGCCTCGTCGACGATGATCATATCGCCCGCGTTAATAGAAACCGGAAGGTCTTTAAGACTATGGCCGGGCTTTGTTGGGTGGTTTCCACGCCAGGTGTAGGTGAGTTTGTCGATGGTAAAAGCATCAAAACCTAAGTCTTTCGACAACACCTCTGCCGCCTGGGCAGACGGGGCCAGACCAATCACGTTGCGGCCTTCATTGGCCCACACGTTGGCAACCAGACGCATAGATGCAGTCTTGCCAGTACCTGCCGGGCCTACGCCGGTAGCGGCGAGTGTGCCGCAGGTAAGGAGGTAGCGGGCCATGGATTCCTGCCCTGCGTTAAGGCGGAACCCAGCCTCTGCTTCGTGTTCATCCAGTGCTTTATCAATCGCTGCAGATGGTGCGAATGCGGCCACCGGTTCGTTGAGTGCGCCCAGTGCTTTGTCTTCGGTATCGAGGATGTCCTGGGTGGTATAAAGCTCGCTATCAGCGCGGGCATCCCGGGCCTTTCCAGCCGAGTTCTTCAGGGCTTCGGGCAGTTCCAGGACGTCGAAATCATTCAAGGAAATGGCCTTATCGCGAACAATTGCTTCCACCACAGTGGCGTGGATAAGGTCGCGCTCGGAAAGAGAATCGAAGCGATAGCCTTGGAGTTTTCCACCCGCAGCAGTCGCTACATGCGAGGCGCGAAAGTAAGAACGACGTCTGACAACGGTGTCTAAAACCTCGTCGATAAGACCTGAAAGGTGGTCCTCGGAACGAAAGACTGGACGCTCATCACGTCCAGAATCTGCGGCAAGTTGGGCGATGGCAGCGAGTTCCTCTGCCCCAGTATCACGCGCGGAGACTTCCGCTTTCCAGCCTGCGCGAAGCTCTGCAAGGCTTTCTGGTTCACGCTTTGCATCACGGGTTTCCAAGATAGCTTGCTGCCACAACCGACCCACCTCAACCGAGTTAGGGGTTGCACCACGCGCGGCAACAAACTCTTCCACGAGTCGCTTATAGACCGGCTGTGCGCCGCGTCGACGCTTGGAAAAAGACTCCATCAGCGACTGCGAAATACCGTCAATCTCCCACGTAGGTTCCTTGTTGACCCCATGGTCGCAGGCGGTGAAAGTGTAGCCCATCTCGTTAGAAAGCAGGGTGTTCAAGATGGAATCATAGCGGTGCGAAATCGACTGATGATACTTCATCAAGGTGTACCCATCGATGGACAACCAGCGCCCATCTTCGGTCTGAACCTTGTTGGATACCAGCACGTGCGAGTGCAGATCCGGGTCTCCTGCGCGCGTATCGTAGTGCTTAAACTCCGACGCGACGAAGCCTTTCGTCTTGACTTGCTCACGCCCTTGCTTGCCAACTCGGGTAAACAAAGCGTTGTCTTCTGCCCACGCCATAGCTTCCTTTACGGCCTGGTGATGAAGCGCCTCAATACGCTGCGCGGTCTTCTCATCAGACAATGCCCACGCCACCGACACGGACTTAGCAGGCGAAAAAGTCAGGTCAAAACCCGACACAGACTGACGCACATTGTCCTTTAAACCATTGACCCAGTTGACGACTTCCCGGCCCGATTGCGGCTCGACTCCGTGTTCTTCAATGAAGAATTCTCGGCCAATATCCTGGACTAACTCGGCGCGTTCTTGCTTGCTCATCAACGTGCCCGTTGTCTGCCTATGGCGGCGCTCCGCGTCACGAAGTGCCACCAAAACCGGCACATCATTAGTGAAATTAGCGAAAGGACGCCCCAACTGTACGTCTTTGATTTTCTGACCTTCGGACATCTTCATATCCGCATCTGGGTGCAGACCTACGCCATACAACGCGGCCATTTGAGACTCGGTAACTTCCCCACCTTCGGTGACCGTTTCGGTGTTCAAACCGGCCAAACCAGAGCCTAACCAACGACCTGGCGGGGTGCCTTTCGCGTCGTAATACTTCGACAAACTTGGCGCATCTGTCGGCCCATCATTGGTAGCCACAGAGCGCAACAGGTACTCATAACCTGTTCCGCTATTGACTACGCGCAGGGTCATCATGCGCCCTAGTCTAGCAGCCAAAACCCGATTAACACTAAGAGTGCATATAGTGTGTTGTAAAAAGGGCGCTCGCGCCCACGGCTGCAGGTCTACAGCGCTGTCGAGAGACTGCAGGGATAGTCCACTGCTTGCTTCCGATTACGCCGAACTTCCCGCGTGGTGTTTGTGTCAGGAGCGGGGCGGTGTGTGCGCTGACATTGTGGGTTTATGGTTACCGCAAGTAGAAGTTTGAAGAAGCGTCAGGAACTGCGTCAGCGTCTCGAAGAAGAACAGCGTAAGCTGCGCGACCGGAAGAAGAGCATCAACTCGTTGCTCAGCCTTATTGAGCAACGAGACAAGTTGAACGAAAAGATTGGTCAAGCCTCGCAGTCCATTATCGACCTAGGGGAACCTAAAGAACTCGTGCGCGAGCTCGTCGGTGTAAGCCAGCGCGATTTCAACGACATGCTCAAGACTGCTAAGGAGTCCTCCCCTAGTGCGGAGGACTCCTCTGGAGACGATGAGTCGCACGCTGGCAATGATGAGGGCCGGGACAACGACGAAGCCGCCAGCGCCACTAAGGACGCTGGCGGCGATGATGCCGATGACAATGGCGACCAGTAGTCAGTAGAGAGAAAGACAGTCTTCGACGTTAGCGGCTGCGGCTACTGTTGCTCGTTCAGGTCGTACTACTCACCGGGGTTGACGGGCGCGGCGTCATACGGGTTGGAGTATGGCGAGTCGTTGGTCTCGTCCGTAGCGCGCTCGTAGTGGTCAGCCATGGAGCAAACCATCACGCCGAGGAAGGTGAGGAAGAACCAGATGATTACCCAGGCGATTACTCCGCCTAACGCTCTGATGATTCCTGTTCCCAATCCTGCGCGTCGTATCTGGGCAATGAGCATCCAGACCAGCATGGCGATGAGTGCAGATGGGGACATGGTTGGTAGCCGATAAATGGCAGTGCGCCCACGGAAGCGTCCTTCCTCTCTGTGGCGCGCGCCGCTCATGATACTGTTAAAGAGTTTGAGAAGACTCCACCAGTCTTACGTGTGGTAAACATTGTTTACACAGTGTCGATTAAACAATTCTATCGACAGTCCCAAGAGTGGCAGCAATGGTAAACAATGTTTACCATTGCTGCCAAGGAGAGGATACTGCATATGAAACAAGCACCCCACCCTTCCGGACGTGTGGTGTCTGTACGGATGCCAGATGAAATCATTGAACGACTCGACACTCTCTGCGATAGGACAGGACGTAGTCGAGGTTTCTACTTAAAAATGGCTATTACAGCCATGCTTCCCAAACTAGAAGAATTCCATTGGAATCAAGTGGCTGCAGACTTCGAAGAGAAGACAATCAACAACTTGTTTAACCAAATAATGCTCAACGGGCTAAAAGACGAGCCCGAAGAACAACAGTGACTCCACTAATACCTTAGGTTCCGAGCAAGCTTCATCAAAGCAAACGGCCAATAAGGCTTCTTGGCAACAGCCGCCACCATTACTAAATCTCCCAGTAAGTCACACTGATGTGATTTAATAGGCGGAGAAAATAAAAAGACGCGCCCCACACCCGTGGGGTGCGCAGCGCGAGCGGCACACACCCTCGGTTCAAGTCCAGGGCGCGCACATTCCTCAAAACATGAGGAAACCCCCGCATCATAGAGTTGGCGCTCTAGCGGGGGCCCAAAAAAGAAAACGACACCGACCGTGTCGGGTAAGACTTTACCACTTCCCCACGGACAGTGAGCAAAGCACAACACGGGCGGTGTCGATAATCCAAAAGGAGACCACGGCACCATGCAGCCCCCACACACCCCAGACGAGCGCCGCGCCAAGCTCGAAGCAGTCAAAGAACTAGCCCGCAGGCAAGAACACGACGCCGCACAAGAACTCCTCCAAGCCCAAGACGTCGGCTACACCTCCAAACTCTTCGTCCAAGCACTCTTCCCCTACCGCAAAGCAGAAAACAATGAGCGCGTCGTAGAAACTGCACAAGGGATAATCTCGGTCTACTCTCGCAGAGGTCTCCCCTACGGCAAGTATCCGCGCCTCATCATGGCCTACGTCATTACCCGAGCAGTAGAAAACGCTGGACGCCTCAAAGAAGGGAAAATCGACGAGCAGGAAGCGCGCCGCATCCCGCTCGGCCACTCGATGAACCATTTCCTCAAAGCAATCGGCGTTCTAGGCCGCGGAACTGGCGGAGCAACAGGCAACCTGAAAAACATTCGCGAACAAATCCTTCGTATCGCAGGTTCTACCATTACCGTCGAAAGCGATGACGGAGTGCACGCTCAAGGCAGCAACACCCAAATCTTGGACGGCTGGAACCTCTGGTTCGACCCCCGAGACCCCAACCAGGGAAGCTTCATTGAGTCAGAGCTAGCGCTAACCGAAAAGTTCTTCAAGCACATCGCAGAATCCCCCATCCCAATCGACCTCAACGTCCTACGAGAACTCACCAAACCCCGCTCAATGGACATCTACATCTGGCTGACTCTCAAGCAGTATTGGCTGGCGAAAAACAACCGCGACGCCTACACCTTCACGTGGGAAATGATGGCCGCAAACTTCGCCACCAAAAAACTCACCAAAGGTCAAGATTGGGTAAACTTCCGCACCGATGTCAAGAAAGCCATTCACGACATTTTGACTGTTTGGCCTAACGCCGGCATCACCGCCGACGCCAACGGAGTCATGGTCACCAAGACCGCCACCTCTATTCGACAGCGTCCACCAAAGCCCCAACTCGACTAATCCCCAGCAACCGTTAAGCGCCCCACTCGGGCGCTTTCTTTATGCCCAAATCAGACTGCGCATATTTACCAATACAGGTGCGCAT